>CAZQQK010000008.1:0-26775 GCA_964595445.1 uncultured Phascolarctobacterium sp. | reverse complement strand
ATATATAAATATATAAGAATAAAGTGAGTTTCATATAGAAAAATATAGCTTTATTCATAGAAGGAATAATATGACTCGTGTTATAGATAGTGATTTCCTGCATCGTGCATTAAAACATTTTTATGGTTATGATAGTTTTCGCGAAGGTCAGGAAACAATTATAAGTGAAATTCTTCATGGAAATCCAGTTTTGGCTGTACTGCCGACAGGAGCAGGTAAAAGTATATGTTTTCAGCTTCCGTCTTTATTGTTAAAAGGTGTAACTTTGGTTATTTCGCCATTGATTTCATTGATGAAAGATCAAGCAGAATCACTTACAGCCCGTGGTATTCCTGCTGCCTATTTGGAAAGCAGTATGAGTACTAATGAATATGGTAGAGTTTTGTATGATGCTTTGAATAAAAAATGTAAGTTTATATATATAGCACCTGAACGTTTGGCGAATGCTCAATTTTTTAGTTTTGCACAGCAGGCTAATATTACTATGGTGGCTGTTGATGAAGCACATTGTGTATCGCAATGGGGGCATAGTTTTCGTAAAGATTATTATAATATTCCAGAATTTATTAAGGCTTTGCCAAAACAGCCTTTAGTAACAGCTTTTACAGCAACTGCTACACCTGAGGTAAGGCTTGATATTATCAATCGTCTGAATATACCTGCTGCTAAGGTTGTTGTTACAGGTTTCGATCGTCCTAATCTGCATTTTTCTATTAAGAGAACTCAGGATAAGGATAGGGCTTTACTGGAATTTATGCGTAAGCATCCAAAGCAGTGTGGCGTTATTTATTGTGCTACTCGAAAAAAAGTTGAAACTGTTACTAAATTATTAGTACAACAAGGTTTTTCTGCTTTACGTTATCATGCAGGTTTGACGGCGGAAGAACGGCGAACTAATCAAAATGCTTTTGTTAGCGGTTCTGTACCATTAATTGTTGCTACAAATGCTTTTGGTATGGGAATAGATAAACCTGATGTACGTTTTGTTATACATTATAATATGCCAAAGGATATAGAAAGCTATTATCAGGAAGCAGGGCGTGCAGGGCGAGATGGATTGGAGTCAGAATGTCTGCTGTTGTATGATAAAGCAGATGTAGCTGTTAATACTTATCTTATTGGTCACGATCAACCAGATCTTGACTGGAAAGAGCATGAATTAAGTTTATTAGATAAGATGATTTATTATTGTAATACTTCCTGTTGTTTGAGGAAGGTTTTGTTGGAATATTTTGGTGAAAAAGCACCAGCTAAATGCAATCATTGCGGTAATTGTGATACCTACAAGAATGCTAGCTGGCGCCGATTTTTTAATATTTAAATGAAATGTTTTACTATTGGCTTATGTAATTAAAGCTAAATATGTTATTTTAGTTCTATCGTTTCTCCTGGTTGTATAGCGAAAACTTTACTGTCTGTTTCTTTTTCAACAGCAGTTTTAAATGCATTTACATCTTGAGTAATAGGAGGCCATGTGTTGTAGTGTACTGGTATAACATATTTTGCTTGCAGAAATTTGCAGGCTATTAATGCATCGTTAGGATCCATTGTGAAGTTGCCTCCGATTGGCAGGACTGCATAATCAAATGGATCAAGTTTAGGCAACAACTGCATATCACTGAAAAGTGCTGTATCTCCTGCAAAGTAAAGCTTAGTGCCGAAGAAATCAATAACAATACCGCAGGCATGACCGCCGGGAACTCCAGCACCATGAAAAGCTAGAGTCAAACGAACTTTGCCAAAAGGAAATAAAAATGTACCGCCTAAATGCATTGCATGAGCCTTGCAGCCTGCTTCTTGAGCTAAACCACAGATTTCTGCTGTAGAAATAATAGTAGCATTACAATTTTTGGCAATTTCAAAAGCACTTCCAATATGATCAAAGTGACCATGGCTGATGAAAATATAGTCAGCCTTAATATCTTTTACTGTAAGACCCTGGGGATTATTATCAAGATAAGGATCAAAAATAATTGCAGAATTATTTTTTTCTAAAATAAAACAGGCGTGGTTAATGAAATGAAGTTTGGCGTTCATGTAGTTTCCTCCTTTAGAATAATTGATAACTTGTATTTTTGATTTTTAGTGGAAAATTTGCTGTGCAGAATTATTTTAATGCTTAATTACACTATACTGCATATTATAATTATAACTTAAATCTACATTTTTGTGAATTATCCTGCTAATCAAGGCGAAAAACTTTACAATCTCAGTAAAAATGCGGTAAAATTGATTTCGTAATATATAGAGGAGCAATGAATATGAGATATAAAAAAATAAGCTTATGGTGTCTGCTTTTAAGCATTACAGTGCATAGTACGGTTAGTGCAGCATTGCCGAATGAGAAAAAAACTGTTAAGCAGTTTGAACAAAAAAGTATTGTGACTGAAGTTGATAGTAAAGCAAAACACACTGAGCGATTGTTTTATAAGAAAGCAGATAAAACGGTAGTTTCCAATAAGCCTAAATCGTCTGCCAAAATAAATGCAGAAAATGTTAAGACAACTGTTAAACCTTCTCTTTTACAGGAGCGAGAAGGAAAGTTTTATTTTTCTGATACTGAGTTACCAGATAATTATCGCAGTATTAGTATTTTTGGAGAGCCAACAGCGACTAAGTCTCAAGCTGTTGCTTATATTAAGATGAATAATCCGCTTGTACGTTTATCTTGTTCTGTAGAGGAACTTGTTGCTTTGTACTGGGAGGAAGCATTACGTGAAAATGTACGTCCCGATTTAGCATTGGCACAATCTTTAGTAGAAACAGGAGTCTATCGTTATGGCGGTGATGTTCAACATCATCAGAATAATTTCTGTGGTTTGGGAACGACTGGCGGTGGTGTACGCGGTGCTGCTTTTGCCACACCTAAATTGGGAGTACGTGCACATATACAGCATTTACTGGCATATACGCAGGCAAAACGTCCGTCTACAGAGATTGTTGATCCCCGTTATGAGTTGGCACATAATATTCGCCTGGAGCGAGGAGTTGTTGATACTTGGTATGGATTGAATGGTACTTGGGCAATGGGGTCGTTGTATTGTGAAAAGATTATGGCTACATATCAAAAGATACTGGCTCAACAGGTACAAGAAAAAATAAAGATTACTGAAATTGAGCAGGAAGATATAAAAAAAGAAAAGAAAAAGAAAAAACGCAGTATGAAACAAAGAGTTAAAGATATTCTGCAAAAGGAGAAATAATTTATGCATATAGTTTTAGTTGAACCTGAGATTCCTGGAAACACTGGTAATATTGCTCGCTTATGTGCTGCTACAGGCTGCCATTTGCATCTTGTAAGACCATTGGGATTTTCAGTAGATGATAAATATTTAAAGCGTGCAGGATTAGATTATTGGCATTTAGTTGATATACATTATTATGACAGTATTGATGAGGTTTTATCTAAATATCAAGATAAGCCTAAGTTCTTTTTAACTACAAAGGCACATGCTTCCTACAGTGATGTTTGTTATACGTTGGATAGTTTACTTATTTTTGGTAAAGAAACGGCAGGACTTCCGGAAAGCCTGCTGCATAAATATCCTGAAAACTGTGTACGGATTCCGATGATTGAAGATGCTCGTTCATTGAACTTGTCTAATTCTGTGGCAATTGTTGCTTATGAAGCACTGCGCCAAAATAATTTTCCGCAGCTTACTCTTTTCGGAGGCGAATATAAATGATTATAATTAAAGAATTTGATTTTGATGCAGCTCATTACCTGCCTGCTTACAATGGTAAATGTGAGCATTTGCATGGACATACATATAAATTAGTTGTTAAGGTTGAAGGTACGCCAGACCATGAAGGTATGGTGATTGATTTTATCAAGCTGAAAAATATTGTTAAGGAAGAAGTACTCAAGAATTTAGATCATGCTTGCTTAAATGATATATTGCCTGTACCGTCAGCAGAAAATATTAGTATTTGGGTTTGGAATAAACTGGAAAAGCTGTTAACGAATGAACGTTATCATTTGTATGAGGTTGAGGTTTGGGAAACGAGAACTAGCGGGTGTATTTATCGAGGTGAATGAATTGAAAGATGTGCAAAGTGAAAAAGATTTACGAAATATACCGCTGAAACATGTTGGCATTAAGGATTTGCGCTGGCCAATTGAACTGCGTGATAAAACACGCGGTACACAGCATAGTGTAGCTAAAGTGACTTTGGCTGTAGATCTTCCGCACGATATGCGTGGTACGCATATGAGTCGTTTCGTAGAGTGCTTGCGCACACTTGGCCCTGTTGGTCTTACGGACGTTGAAGATATTCTTGATAAACTAAAAGTTCATTTACAGGCTGAAAAAGCTTTTATCAAGTTGGAGTTTCCTTATTTTATAACTAAAAAAGCCCCTGTAAGCGGTATGGAAGCACCTATGGATATAGATTGTGTATATAAGGCTGAAAAAGGTGATGAACTGCGGTGGCGTATTACTGCTGCTGTTCCTGTGCAGACATTATGTCCTTGCTCTAAGGAAATTAGTAATTATGGAGCTCATAATCAACGAGCGACTGCTAAACTGGAGATTGAAGCAAGAGAAATGGTATGGTTGGAAGAATTAGTAGAGATTGCTGATGCTTCTGCCAGTACACCGCTTTATGGGTTACTTAAACGACCAGACGAAAAATATGTTACGGAGATGGCTTATGAAAATCCTCGTTTTGTAGAGGACGCAGTACGAGAGATAGCTCTGCGCTTAGAAGCTGATAAACGCATTACTTGGTATCGTGCAGAAGTGGAAAGTATGGAAAGTATTCATAATCATAATGCTTTTGCTGTTGTAGAGAAGGATAATTATTATGTTGCTGAAAATTAATCAGGAAATGCTTGTTGATGCCTTGCATAGTATTGGGGCACATAAAGATAGTTTACCGATTTTTGCTAATAAGACTGAGATTATTCCGCTGAAAATGCTGCAGGTACGGACTCCTGCTGCTAATATTATTAAACAGGAGATGTTGGCAGCTGGCGGTGATGCTGTTACACCTGCTGGAGCTGTAACTTGTAGTTCCAAATATGTAGATATTTTGCTTTTAGGGACATTGAAAACCTATAAGCTTTTATTAAAGAAGCTTGCACAAATGCCATATTTTGCAATTCCTTCTGTTGTTGCTGAATTACAGTCCGCATTACAGCCAACATTGTTAAAAACTACTTTAGCTGATGGCAGGGTATTGACTTATGACAAGATGAGTATCATGGGAATTTTAAATATTACACCTGATTCTTTTTATGCAGGGTCACGTGTTCCGCAGCTAAAAAAAGTAATTGAAAGAGCTGGTAAAATGTTGGCAGATGGTGCTGACATTTTAGATATTGGTGGAGAATCTACTCGCCCCGGCAGTGACAGTGTAGATGGAGAAGAAGAACGACATAGGATATTGCCAGTTATTGAAACTTTGCGTAAGGAATATCCGCAGGCAGTAATTTCTGTAGATACTTATCGTGCTGATACAGCAGAGGCAGCTTTGGCTGTAGGTGCAGATATTATTAATGATATCAGTGCAATGGAAGCAGATTTACATATGGCTGATGTAGTGATAAAATCTAAAGCACCCATTATTTTGATGCATATGAGAGGAACTCCTAAGAATATGCAGCAGAACTGCGAATATAAAAATGTTGTTGAGGAAGTTGCTGTATATTTAGCAGGCAGAGCACAGCTGCTTCGTGAACGTGGTGTAGGTGCAGATAAAATTATTCTTGATCCAGGTATAGGCTTTGCCAAGAATGTGCAGCAAAATTTGTTGTTGATGAGGGATTTACATACATTAACAAGTTTTGGATATCCAGTTTTACTGGCAGCATCACGTAAAAGTACAATTGGTACTGTTCTTGGCAGTGTACCAGCAGAACAGAGACTTGAAGGTACGATAGCAACAAGTTTGCAGGCTGTTTACTCAGGAGCTCAGATGGTAAGAGTGCATGATGTCTTGGAAAATCTGCGTGCAATCAGAGTTTTGGAAGCAATAAGAAAACCAGAGGATTATTAAGTTATGAGTATTGCTTATATTGCATTAGGGACTAACCTTGGAGATAAGGAGAAAAACCTTAAGCAGGCTTTATTATTTTTAGTGCAGCAGGGAGTAGAGGTAATAAAAGTATCTAGTTTTATGCTTACTGAACCTTATGGGGTATTGGATCAGCCAAAATTTTTAAATGCAGTGTGTGAAGTAAATACTTATCTTGAACCGTGTGCACTTTTGCGCACTTTATTGGCTGTAGAGCGGGTTATGGGGCGTGTACGTCTACGGCGATGGGGAGAGAGAAATATCGATCTTGATTTATTACTTTATGAGAATGTTATTATGAATAAACCTTTGTTGACGCTTCCCCATCCAGATATGCAGAACAGAGATTTTGTACTTCTGCCTTTAGCTGAAATATCACCAGAGTTAATGCATCCTGTGCTGAATAAATCTATGGAACAGTTAAAAAAAGAGCTGAAAAAATAGTCAGCTCTTTTCGTTTAATGAAAGGTTACAGTATATTATGACTATCAGCAATGAAAAATTATTACAGAGGTTTACTGCTTATGCGCAGATAGATACTACATCTGATGAATATTCTGAAACACAGCCAAGTACCTTAAAAGAACTTGACTTAGCAAGTTATTTAGTTACTGAACTGAAGAATATTGGTTTGACAGAAGTAGAAATGACGAAATATGGTTATGTAACAGCTACGCTTCCTGCTAACGGGAAGTCTGAAGAACCTGTAATAGGTCTTATTGCACATATGGATACTAGCTGTGAAGCAAGCGGTACTGGTGTACAGGTAAAGCTGCATAAAAATTATAATGGTGGAGATATTGAGCTTAATCCCAAATTATATTTAAGGCCTGCTGATTTTCCGGAGCTGTTTAATTATATTGGTCAGGATATAATTACATCAGACGGAACTACGCTTTTGGGTGCAGATGATAAAGCAGGTATTTGCGCAATTGTTTCAGCTTGTGAATATTTATTGGCACATCCGGAGATTAATCATGGTAAGCTGCGTTTAGCGTTTACACCAGATGAAGAAATTGGCAGAGGAACGGAGCATTTTCCGTTAGATGAATTTGGAGCGCAATTTGCTTATACTGTAGACGGTGGCTCTATTGGTGAGTTGAACTATGAAACTTTTAATGCCTGTAATGCACATATAATTTTCAAAGGTATTTCAGTACATCCTGGCAGTGCTAAAAATAAAATGCGTAATGCTGTATCATTAGCAGCGGAGTGGCAGATGAGTCTGCCGGCGGCTGAACGACCGGAATACACGCAGAACTATGAAGGATTTTATCACACATTGCGCATTTTGGGTGGGACCGATAAAGTAGAAATTGATATGATTTTACGAGATCATGATAGAAAAATATTAGAAAAGCGTAAGAGATTTTTATTAGATCTTGCTGAGTTTATGAATAAAAAATATGGCTCCGATACAGTTGAATGTTCTTTACGTGATAGTTACAGCAACATGAAAGAATATATTGTGCCAATGTATGAAATAGTAGAAAGGGCTGAAGCTGCAATGCAGGCTGTTGGAGTTGAACCTAAAATTGTACCAGTGCGTGGTGGCACTGATGGAGCTACACTTTCTGCTATGGGTTTGCCATGTCCTAATCTTTTTACGGGTGGACATAATTTTCATGGACGCTTTGAATATCTGCCTTTGCAATCTTTACAAAAGATTACGGAGGTGTTGATTGAATTAATAAAAAATGAATAAATCGGGATTTTATTTATGTCTGTGGTATTCTTTAGAGAGGAAATTTACACATTTGTTGTTTTTGTATAATATTAAAATGCAAAAAACTGTGTTATAATAAAACAAACAGAATAGTATGGGAGGTTAATATGAGGATAGATGGAGCAGGCGGTTGTTTTGATAACCGTCTTTATGACGTAGATATTGATGTAGCATGGAATATAGCACTTTTATGTGTTAATGAAATGGGCGTAAGTATTGATGAGCAGGATAATATTTCCCATATACTTCATTTTCGTAATAAAAAGAAAATTATGCAGTTAGCTATGCAGCCAATTGACAGTGAAACTGTACAGGTAATCATGGATGCAACAAAAGAACGCTTACAGATTTATAATTGGAAACGTGAAGATAAGGAAGTAAATCAATTTTATGATTTGTTTGAAAAGAAACTGACGGAATATCGTGCGTTTATTCTTTGTCCTAACTGTCAGGAGAAAATTAGCTCATTGGTAAAATTCTGTCCGGAATGTGGCTGTAAGGTACGTTAAAATATATTTAGTGCTTAAATAAAAAAAGAAACCAAATACCGATTGGTATTTGGCTTCTTTTTAAATCCGAATGGATTAGATTGCGCGGTTAACTTTACCGGAACGCAGGCAGCGGGTGCAAACGTTTACACGTTTAACAGAACCTTCAACAACTGCTCTTACTTGTTGGATATTCGGGTTCCATGCACGTTTGGTGTGTCTATTGGAGTGGCTGACGTGATTGCCAGCGAGTTTTCCTTTACCGCAGATTTCGCAGATAGATGCCATTGTTTCCCACCTCCTTAAACGTGATAAGACATAAGGCATATTCAAATTTAACATGAGTATCATACCATAAAGAACGTAGAAAAGCAAGAGAAATTTAAAATAGGCAGGTTTTTAATATGTGGTGGAAAGAGTCTGTGACGACCTTAAAAGGCGTAGGCGAAAAAAAAGCTGCAGAACTTCTTAATTTAAATATTAGAACTGTTGGTGACTTATTGGAGTTTTATCCACGACAGGGAGCATATGTTGATTATTCTGCGCTGAAAACAATTGAAAGTCTCAAACCAGATAACAGTAAGCAAATTTTTAAAGCGAAAGTTTATCATGTACAAAATGGCTACAGTTTAAGAAAAAGGAATTATACAAAGGTTACGGTACGAGATGAGAGCGGCTATGCTGCATTATATTTTTTCGGAGCACAGCGTTATAAAGCACAAAAATTAAAAGCGGATATGTTACTTCAGATAACAGGCAGAGTACGTCCTGGGAAAATGATGAAATATGTAAGTGAGGTTGATATTCAAGTTACAGATGTAGATAATACTGAAACTCCTGGTATTGTTCCAGTATATGCACTTAGTGGCAGTTTGACTCAAAAACAGCTGTGTAAATGGATTTTAGAGGCATTGAAACTGGCAGCAAAGGAACTTCCAGAAAGTTTGCCTGTAAAAATAATTGATAAATGCTGTTTAATGGGGCGTTATGAAGCTTTAAAGAATATTCATTTTCCGTCAAGCTGGGAAGCTTTACGTAAAGCAAAACAGCGTTTTGTTTTTGAAGAATTATTTTTGCTGCAGTGTGGACTGCTTTACTATCGCCAGCAAAGTCATGACAGTCGCAGAGGTATAAAACACGGTGTTGATGGTAGTTTGGTAAAAAAGCTTATTACTGAAATACCATTTAAACTTACCGATGGACAAAATAAAGCTTGGCAGGAAATTTCTTGTGATATGCAGGATGAACATCCTATGCATCGTATTCTTCAAGGAGATGTAGGAAGTGGTAAAACGTTTGTCAGTGCACTAGCATTAGTAAAAGCTGTAGAAAATGGTTATCAGGGATGTATTATGGCACCGACAGAAATTTTAGCAGTTCAGCATTATTTGACGCTTACGGATTATTTGGAGCCTTTAGGTGTACGTGTAGCCTTGTTAACAGGAGGTATGCGTGCTAAGCAGCGTCGTGAACTGCTTTTGAATTTAGAGTTGGGGCTTATTGATGTATTGGTTGGGACTCATGCATTGTTGGAAGATGATGTCCGATTTGCTCGTTTGTCAGTTGCTGTTACGGATGAACAGCATCGTTTTGGGGTAGAACAGCGTGCACGTTTGGCAAATAAATCCCAGAATGCTCCAGATGTGCTTGTAATGACAGCTACTCCTATTCCTCGTACCTTAGCTCTTACTGTTTATGGTGATTTAGATATTTCAGTGATGAAAGGGAAACCATTAGGCAGAAAAAGTATAAGAACTTTATGCTATACTGATGATAGACGTAAAGAAGTTTATGAAGGATTAGTACGGCAGGTGATGCTAGGAAGGCAAGCATATGTTGTTTGTCCCCTAATTGAAGAATCTGAGGCATTGGATGCACATAGTGCTGAAACTGTTTATGTTGAACTGCAAAAGACATTTTTAAAAAATATTTCCTGTGCTTTGTTGCACGGACGTCTTAAAGCTGTAGAAAAGGATTCGATAATGAAAGCTTTTGCAAGTGGAGAAATAAAAGTATTGGTAAGCACTACTGTAATTGAAGTAGGAGTAAATGTTCCTAATGCTACTTTAATGGTTATTGAAAATGCTGAACGATTTGGTTTGGCACAGCTGCATCAGCTTCGCGGACGTGTTGGACGTGGCAGCGAACAAAGCTTTTGTGTATTGCTTACGCCCTCAGAAAATCCGGAAGCCTTAGAACGCCTTTGTGTTTTGCATGACAGTGATGATGGATTTTATATTGCAGAAAAAGATATGGAGCTGCGTGGAGCAGGACAGTTGTTTGGACTTAAACAGCATGGCTTGCCAGATCTGCGAATAGCTGATATAATGCGAGATGTCGATACAATTGCACAGGTAAGACAGTTAGCTCAGGAGCAGCTGAAAACTTCAGCGGACTGGACGGAGATAAATCGTTTGGTGGAACTGCAATTTGGTGATCGTTTTAATATGATATTTAATACATAAAGAGGACTTTATTTTGCAGAACAAAAAGAAATGGCTTAAAGATCCTGGTATATTGACTAAGATAATAGCTGCTGCTGTTTTGATTACTATAGTGGCGTGTATCGATTGTTTTGCCGGTGATTTTTTCAATACTACTTTTAAATTAGCTGTTAGTGGCAATGTAACAGGATTGGTAGCATATTTACGCTCTTTTGGCTCTTGGGCGGTATTAATAAGCTTTATGTTGGATGTGCTCATTAATATAGGAAGCGTATTTCCTTCAATTTTTTTGTCAACAGCTAATGGTTTGATTTTTGGATTGCCATTAGGAATAATTATTTCTTGGTTGGCAGAAACAACCGGCGTTGTTATAAGTTTTTTGTTGATGCGTTTCTTTTTTCGGAACACTGCTGAAAGAATTATTGAAAAAAGTAATGCTCTTAAACATATTGATGAAGCCAGTGGCAAGCATGGCTTAGAGTGGATGGCTTTTGCCAGGGCTCTGCCGTATTTTCCTTCTGGTATAGGTACAGCAGTTGCTGCTGTAAGCAGCATAAGTGTACGTGACTATATTTTGGGAAATCTTATTGGAAAATTTCCTGCAACAGCATTGGAAGTAGTCATAGGTCATGATATTGTAAATTTTCATGAAAACAGTATGCGTTTGACTATTTTGGTTATTGCTGTAGGCTGTATTTTTTTGGCATATAAAAAATGGGTTTATAAAAAAGATAGATAAAAAAGCGTACAACACTAGTATAAAAACTAATTGTTGTACGCTTTTAATTTTAGATAAATTTAATGTTTGTTATTCTAAAATATTATTTTGTGAAAGTACCCTGCCATCGTCAAAGGCGATATAAGTAAGTTGTATTTTGATGTTTTCTTTTGTGGTATCAAATTCCATCAGTTTTTTATCATCTGGTAACATACTATGCAATTTTTTTACAGAAATCAGTTCAAGAGCTTTGTGAGGAGCGATATTACCTATATAATGTTCTGGATAAGAGTAAAGCTGTTCACCGTTTTCGTTTTCAATTATAACATCAAAATAAATACGATTTATAGCAGCAGTGCTTTGATTTTTCAGCATAACAGTAGTTGTAAGCAGAGTATCTTCGTTGTTGGTTTGTTTATTTATTGTAAGATGTTCTCCTACAGCATTAAGCGCTTTATTCAGCCGTTCTGTAATGGATTTACTTATAACTGCTTGTTTAGCTCTTTGTGCAGAGGTCGTTTGGACGATGAAATCTGTAAGATTACTGATTTTCTTTATTTGCCAATTACCTTGTTCGTTATGCTGCATAAGCAGTTCTGCAATAAAGTCTTTGTCAAGTTCGCTGTTATGCAACAATAGTGAAGCAGTAGCGTTACTTCCTTCGTGCTTTGTCAATTGAATATCTTTAATTGTAAGATTGCTTATAGGAATATGACGTTCTAAATTACGTTTCATTGCATCTGGAACAGGATCAGAAAATTGTTGTTGCTCATTTTCGTTTTTTGAAGCAACTTTCTCTATGGCTTCTTTAGTCATAAGTTCAACAACAGATGGTTTCAGCATATGCAGAATACCTAGTGCAAATGGATTCGAGTAGATGTTGTCATTGTTAATTTTACTTTCTGCTTTAATGATATCTTCAAAAGCATTATCCATAACAGAGGCAACATCAACATATTGTGAAAATTTTTGGGTGTTATGTTCCTGTATTGCCATTCTTGCTTGATTTAGAGCGTAAGCTGGAGTACGAATGAAATACAGAAAATAAAAAGCAGCACATAATGATGCTGTGAGCAGGATTATTACAATAAACCATTTCTTTTTGCTTTGCATTTTTTACTCCTTAAATAGATATATCTAAAAGCAATATTATGCCTGCATATATTGTAATCACATTATGCTTAGATTTCAATACCTGCTACTAAAAATTTTAAAAATCTTGCGGGATAGGTTAGTAATTAGGTATAATATAATAATATAGAAAAATTAGTGAAATAAGCGGAGGTACATATATGAGCGCAAAAAATAAATCATATTGTCTTATAAATTATGGTTGTCAGATGAATGAGTCGGATACAGAACATTATGCTGGTCAGTTAGAAGAACTTGGATATGTACCAAATTCTGATTTTCATACAGCGGATATTATAATTGTTAATACTTGCTGTGTGCGTGAAAGTGCAGAAAAGAAAATTGCTGGGAAAATCGGAGAGTTGAAAGCTGTAAAACGTAATAATCCTGATGTGGTTATTTGTGTTGCTGGCTGTATGGCACAAAAAGATGGAGAGAAACTGCGTAAGAAACATCCACAGGTAGATTTACTTTTAGGAACTGCATATGTAAATGATTTCAAACGATTGCTTTTGGAATTTTTAGCTGAAAGAAAAGCTGCCGTTTACACTGATTTGACTATTCATCAGAGTGAATTTGAGGGACATATGGTACGACAAAGTTCTTTTGCTGCATGGATTCCTATTATGTATGGTTGCAATAATTATTGTACATATTGCATTGTGCCGTATGTTCGCGGTCGTGAACGCAGTCGCAGTATGGAAAATATTGTGGCAGAAATTGAAACTGCTGTAAAAGAAGGATATAAAGAATTTACGCTTTTAGGACAAAATGTAAATTCTTATGGTAAGGAGTTTGGTGAAAAGGATGCCTTTGCTAAACTATTGCGTAAGGTTGATAAAATACCTGGTGTTGAAAGAATTCACTATATGACAAGTCATCCGCGGGATATGAGTGAGGAAGTAATTAAAGCAGTTGCAGAGTGTGAGCATATTTGTGAAGGGTTTCATGTGCCGTTTCAAGCTGGAAGTAATGAAATTTTACGTCGAATGAACAGAGGCTATACCCGTGAAAAATATATGGAGCTTATAAAATTAATTCGACAGTATGTTCCTGATGCGGAAATTACAACAGACATTATCGTTGGGTTCCCAGGTGAAACAGAAGAAGACTTTGAAGATACTCTTGATATTGTTCGGCAAGTAGGTTTTGCTTCTGCTTTTACTTTTATTTACTCCAAACGCAGTGGTACGCCGGCAGCTAAAATGGATAATCAAGTACCATTGGCTGTTAAGAAAGAGCGACTGAATCGTCTTATGGCATTACAGAATACAAACAGTTTGAAGTGTCATGAAAAACTGATAGGCAAAACATTGGAAGTATTGGCTGAAGGACCGAGCAAACAGCCTGATGTATGGACTGGCAGAACGCGTACCGGAGTTTTAGTATTATGGTCGATTGAAAATAAAGAGTATAAGGCTGGGCAAAAAGTTGCTGTTAGAATTGAGGCGGCTCAGACCTGGCTGGTGAAAGGTAAGGCGGTAGATTGATGACTGCTGCAAATGTTACACCTATGGTACAGCAGTATCTTGCTGTAAAAAAAGAGCACAAAAATGAGTTGCTTTTTTTTCGCTTAGGTGATTTTTACGAAATGTTTTTTGAGGATGCGATTACAGCATCAAGAGAATTGAATATTACGTTGACTAAACGTGCAGGCAGTATGGATAATATGCCTATGTGCGGTGTGCCTTATCATTCTGTAGACGGTTATATTGCTAAATTGATAAAAAAAGGTTATCGTATTGCCATTTGTGAACAGGTCGAAGATCCTAAACAGGCGAAGGGAATTGTTCAGCGTAAGGTTATAAAAATTATTACACCGGGGACAGCACTTAATGAGCAGCTTTTGGAAGATAAGCATAATCGCTTTCTTGTGCTGTTGCATGAAGATAGTGATGGTGTTTATGTTCTTACAGCTGTTGATGTTTCGACAGGTGAATGCAGATGGTTCAGTACCAGAGACGGCGAAAGTTTTCTGAGAATTACAGAAGTACTTTATCGCCTGCAGCCAGCAGAATTGGTGTTTCATATAAATTCACAGGAAATGCGAGAAAGATTACAGAGCTGGTTGAAAGATAAAGTTGCAGATTGTGCTGTGGGGGATTATCAAGAGCAGTTCAGCGAAGCAAAATATTATGAGCAGCATTTTTCATCTATTTCAGTAGATAGCAGAGTAAAGACAGCAGCGGAATTGTTATTGCGCTATCTTCATAGTACAGTAATGGCAGATTTGAGCCATATTAACTGCTTGACAGAAATTGTTATTGGCAGTTTTATGAATCTTGATGTCACAGCGATTCGTAACTTGGAACTTGTACGTAATATGGCAGATGGCGGAAAAAGAGGCACCTTATTGGATGTACTGGATTTTACCAAAACATCTATGGGGGCAAGGCGTCTGCGCAGTTGGATTGAAAGTCCGCTGTTGGGTGTTAGCGAAATCTATGAAAGACAAGATGCCGTAACCGAATTTTTTTCTAACTCAGACTTACGTGATTCTTTAGGAGAGCAGTTAAAAGCAGTAGCTGACATGGAACGCATATTAAGCCGTACAGAGGTTGGCAGTGCTAATGCCAGAGATCTTGTAGCTTTACGTAGCTCATTAGCTATATTACCGAAGCTGAAATCTATTCTTAGCAGATGCCAAAGCCATTTATTAGGTAGGTTGTGCTGTGAACTGTACTTGCATGAAGAATTGCTGCAAGAGCTGAATAAAGCAATTATTGATGAACCGCCGTTCTCTATTCGTGAAGGGGGAATGATTTGCAGCGGTTACAATAATGAACTTGATGAGTTGCGTCAAATAGCTGCTGACAATAAGACTTGGATGCAGAATTTTGAACAGAAAATTAAAGATAATACTGGTATAAAAACACTGAAAGTTGGATATAATAAAGTATTTGGCTATTATATTGAGGTAAGTAAAGGACAGTCTGGCAGTGTCCCTGATTATTTTGTACGAAAGCAGACTTTAGTTAATGCTGAAAGGTACATAGTTCCAGAGCTGAAAGAGTTTGAAAATAAAATACTTGGAGCCAAAGAAAAAATTCAGCAGCTAGAGTATTATTTATTTGATCAACTGCGAAATATGGTACGCAGGAGAATTGCTGATATTCAAAAAACTGCTCGTGCTATCAGCACTGTAGATGTATTGAATGCTTTAGCATTGGCTGCCTATAAATATAATTATGTGCGTCCTGAGCTTAACAATAACAATGAGATTAAAATTATTGATGGACGTCACCCAGTTGTAGAACGTTTATTGGAAAAAGAGATTTTTGTACCAAATAATACTAACTTAAATAGTACTGATGAACGAATGATGATTATTACCGGGCCTAATATGGCAGGAAAATCAACCTATATGCGTCAGGTGGCATTATTGGTGCTTATGGCACAGATTGGCAGCTTTATTCCGGCACGTCAGGCAACGATATGCCCAGTAGATAAAATTTTTACTCGTGTAGGTGCTAGTGATGACTTAGCTACAGGTCAGAGTACATTTATGGTAGAAATGAATGAAGTAGCGCAGATTCTAAAATATGCTACTAAAAACAGTTTGATTATTTTAGATGAAGTAGGGCGTGGTACAAGTACGTTTGATGGTATGAGTATAGCACATGCTGTTATGGAATATATTCAAGATAAAATTAAAGCAAAGACGCTTTTTGCTACTCATTATCATCAGCTTATAGCATTGGAAAAAGTGATTAAAGGAGTAAAAAACTATTCTGTTGCTGTTAAGGAAAGAGGAAAAGAAATAGTATTTTTACGACGTATAGTTTCTGGTGGTACAGATCGCAGTTATGGAGTACATGTTGCTCGTCTTGCAGGTTTACCGAAAAAGGTTTTGGATAGAGCTGAGGAATTGCTGGTTGAATATGATAATAACAATGGCCAGCAAAAGTCTTTTGTGACCGTAGCTGAGAAACATACAGAAGTGATGAGTTCGCTTTTCACTAATACACTTGCAAAAGAGCTGGTGGAACTTGATGTTATGAGTATGACACCGATTGAAGCAATGAGCACTCTTTATAAACTTCAGGAAGAAGCAAGAAAGGAGTTGGGTAAATAGTGGTTGAGAAACATGACGTAAAGCTGTTAGATACAAATACGGCGAATCAGATAGCAGCTGGTGAAGTAGTAGAAAAGCCAGCATCTGTAGTTAAGGAGCTAGTAGAAAATGCTTTGGATGCAGGTGCTGATAAAATTGAAGTAACTATTTTTGCTGGTGGTACAGAGTATATCCGTGTAACAGACAATGGTTCCGGCATGAACGAAGCTAATGCTAAGTTAGCAGTTCTGCGTCATGCAACAAGTAAAATAACCAAGGCAGAAGATTTAAGTGATTTGCATACATTAGGCTTTCGCGGAGAAGCTTTGCCTAGTATAGCTTCTGTTTCAAATTTTACTTTACTTACCCGACCGACAGATTCAGAATTTGCTGTTTCTATACATATTGATGGCGGAGAAAATATGGAAGTTTCTTCTATAGGAGGAAGTATTGGAACTACTGTAATTGTAGAAAATTTATTTTTCAATGTTCCGGCACGCCGTAAATTTTTAAAAACAGTAAGTACAGAAGGTCGTTATATTAATGAACTTTTGACTAAATTAGCTCTTTCTCGCCCTGATGTACGTTTTAAACTTATAAGTAATGAAAAAGAAGTGTTGAATACTCCTGGAGATAGTGATTTATCTCATACTGTTCGTGCTTTGTATGGGAAAAATACTTCAGAAAATTTGCTGAATGTATCGCTGCATGATGCTCAAGTAAAAATAACAGGGTTTATTGGTCGTCCTACATTATTAAAGGGGACACGTGGCTGGCAGACTTTTTTTGTTAATGGACGTACTATTAATAGTAAAATGCTTGCAAAAGCTATTGACCATGCTTATCAGTCTCAGATTCCTAAAAGTGGGTTTCCTTTTGCTGTGCTGAATATTGATGTAAATACTGCAAGTATAGATGTAAATGTTCATCCGCAGAAAAGTGAAATAAAATTCAGTGATGACAGTTTAATTTATAAAGCAGTGTATAAAGCCCTTACTGATGCATTAACACAGCCTCTTAGTGCGGAGAAGACACAGGTGAAACTGCTTCCTGATTCAGAACTTAATGTTTTTGTAAAATCACAAGCACAGTGTAATTTTACAAATGACAAAAAGTCAACTGTTGCTAAAACAGAACCTGCTTTGGGCTATAAATCTGCATTGCCAAGCAGTGTGGAACAGATTTTTAAAACTCCGGAACAACGTACTTTAGAAAAAAATGATTACTTTAAAGAAGTTGATGAAGAAGTAAAAGTATCGTTAGAAAAAACGCCTGTATTTACACAAACGGAGCAGGTACAGGAGAGTATTTGGCAGAATGGTGACGTGAATCATTACAAAGATGGTTATCGCGAACCTTTATTGTCAGTACATGAAGCACGTACCGAATTTTCAGCTGCAAAAGACTCAAGCTGTGCTACAGCGGAGTTGTCGGATCGCAAAACTATTACTTTTACTGATAGCGATAGTGGGATAGATACAATCTGGCCTATAGGACAGGTGGATAAAACTTTTATTATTGCTCAAAGTGAAACCTCCTTATATTTAGTAGACCAACATGCTGCACATGAACGCATTTTATATGATAAACTTGTGGCTGCACATGAACAGATTCCGTCACAACAGCTTTTAATTCCCTTATATATAGATATGGCTGCTGATGACATTGCAAAAATTGAAGAGCATAGAGATGAATTTTTGGCTTTGGGAGTAGATGCTGGCGGTGCAGGAGAAACTTTACTGCGAGTGAGCAGTTTGCCCGCTGATATAAAGGCTGATACAGCTGAAGATTTTATTCGTGAGATAAGCAAAATGTTGGGGGAAATGCGTAATATCAATGGCAGTGATTTACGCCAGGAGGTTTTGCACATGACAGCCTGTAAAGCTGCTATTAAGGCAGGTCAGCTTTTGACTATGCAGCAGATGCGTCAGATTATTGTTGACTTGTGCAATACAACTCATCCATTTACCTGTCCTCATGGAAGACCTTGTATGATAGAGATAGACAGTGACCAGTTATATAAGATGTTCAAAAGGAAGGGCTTTTGATGCTGAGTGGAAAAATTGGTGTGACTGCTGCTCGAAATACTTCTGATAGTATGGTGATTGCTCGTATTAAACAATGGGCGATACAGTTGGACGCTTTATATATAGAGCGTCCGCATAATTTGGAAGTGCAGGAAGTTATGCATTTATATAATCTAACAGCACTTATTGTAGGTGAAAAAAATGGTCCGCGGATTTATAATAAATTTGGCAGTTTTGCTTATCATCCTGGAATGGCTGTGCTGCGTCTTTTGCAGCTCCAACGTGGACAGACAGAACATTTGCCTGAAGCACTTAACATAATGGCTGGCAGCAAAGTGCTTGATGCTACGCTTGGTTTAGCGGCAGATGCTGCTATTGCTGCTTACGTTGTTGGTGATACAGGTTGTGTTGTAGGCTTAGAAGCATCACCCTTGCTGCATTTTGCTGTTAGCTATGGCTTGAAAAATTATTCAGCAGAGAATAAAGAATTAGTGAAAGCTTTACGAAGGATAAAAACAGTACAGACATTTGCTGCTGATTATTTAAAACGGTGCAGACCAGGAAGTTTTGATGTTGTTTATTTTGATCCTATGTTTCGTCATCCCGTGGAGGGGGCTAAAGGTATGGAAGCTTTGCGACCATTGTCTTATGAGGCATCTTTAGATGAGAATACATTAAAGCTTGCATTGCAAATAGCTCCGCGTGTAGTTATTAAGGAACGTAGTGAAAGTATTCTAAAGCAATATGGATGTACAGAGTTTATCGGCGGAAAATACAGTAGGATAAAGTTTGGTGTAATAAAGGGCTTGTATTAAGGAGATAAACGATTTGAAAGAAAAGCTAGTAGTTATTCTTGGACCAACAGCGACAGGAAAAAGTCATTGCGCTATTGAAGTTGCAAAAAAATTTCAAGGGGAAATTATTTCTGGCGATTCGATGTTAGTCTATCGAAATATGGATATTGGTACAGCGAAACCTACCAAAGCGGAATTGGAGACAGTACCTCATCATTTGGTAAATATTTTGCCGCCGGATGCTGCTTTTAGTGTGGTGGATTTTAAAGAGCAAGCTGTAAAGTTGATTAAAGAAATAAATAACCGTGGACATTTACCCATTCTTGCTGGTGGTACGGGTTTATATATAAAAGCGTTGTTGGAGGATTATGCTTTTAACAATGTGCAGGAAGATAATGCTTTGCGGGAAAAGCTTGAGCTTGAAGCTAAAGAGCAGGGAGCAGATGTTTTATATTCACGCTTGTGCCAGCTTGCACCAATGGAGGCAAAACGTATTCATCCTAATAATACAAGACGTGTGATACGAGCATTGGAATCAGCTTTGCAGGGAGAATCTGTGAATCAAATAAAAGCAAAGGAAATGCCGTATGATGCTTTAGTGATTGGTCTTAATATGGAACGCCAGTCATTATATGAACGCATTAATAGACGTGTAGATAAGATGTTAGCTGATGGTTTGGAGCGGGAAGTTCGTATGTTGCTTGCGCAGGGGATAAGCACTGAATGTCAATCTATGCAGAGCATAGGTTATAGGCAAATGATATGGTATCTTAACGGAAGCATGGAATATGAAACGGCTGTAGATAAATTGAAACAGGCAACTCGTAATTTTGCTAAACGTCAGTTAACTTGGTATAAAAAAATGCCTTATATAAAATGGTTGGAGCTTGAACCTGAACCTAATTACACAAAGACTCTCGAAAGAATTTGTGAAATGCTTGTAGAAAGAGATTTTTCGGTGTAAAATAAGTATAAAGAGGAGTGTCGGTCTTTATAGACTATCTGCTCTGAGATAAAGAATGATTGGAGGGGATTTTGATGATTACTTCTGCAAAACCCGCAATGAACTTACAAGATAGCTTTTTAAATCATGTACGCAAGGAGAATCTGGGTGTTATTATTTATTTAATGAATGGTTTCCAGATTCGTGGTATGGTGCGTGGATTTGATAATTTTACCGTAATTATTGAAAATGAAGGCAAACAGCAGCTTGTGTATAAGCACGCTATTTCTACTATTTCTCCGGCAACTAATATTACTATTATGCAGCCGGAAAGGAAAGAATAATAATCAGACTGAATTTGGAATGATGTCAGTGCATATTGTTTTCAAGTGCACTGACATTGTTTATGTATTATATATGATAGTAGAGCAGTCTGTGTGATAGTAAATAAGGCAGCGCTGCGGCGTTGTTTTTCTTTTTAAGGAGTATTTTATGTTTGATTATCTGGCACTCTTTCAAGAATATTTGACAGTTGAGCTGGGATTGGCAGCAAATACACAACAGGCTTATTTGCGAGATCTTCGTTTGCTGCAAAAAGCCTTGGGTTTAAAAAGTGAAGAGGAACTATTGCAGGTATCAAGACGACAATTACTGGCTTATCTTGTTCAGCAGAGGCAGTCGGGAAAAGCAGCTTCAACTGTTGCACGTAAACTTGCTTCAATAAAAGCATTTTATCGTTTTTTAACAGAGGAGCGTTATATTCGTCGTAATCCTGCCGAAGTGCTGGAGGCTGCTAATAAAGGTTTGCATCTGCCAAAAGTTCTTAGCATTGATGAAGTGGATAGGCTGTTAGATGAACCGAATCTAGGAACATTTGAGGGTTATCGTGATAAGACAATGCTGGAACTTTTGTATGCTACAGGGATGCGTGTATCTGAGCTTGTTAGTCTGCCTTTAAAAAATTTGGATTTAAAAATGCAGTATGTTATTGTTATGGGGAAGGGCTCAAAAGAGCGTATGCTTCCGTTGGGCAGTACTGCTTTGAAATATCTTAAATATTATCTGGAAATGATACGACCGCAGCTTTTGCATGGAAATAAAGATAAAGCAGCAGAACTCTTTGTTACTGGCTGGGGTGGGCCAATGACAAGAGAACGCTTTTATGAAATTATTGTTGCTTATGGAAAAAGTGCGGGATTGACAAAAAAGGTGACACCGCATATGCTGCGTCATTCTTTTGCTACACATTTGCTGAATAATGGTACTGATTTGCGTGTAGTACAGGAGCTTTTGGGACATTCAGATATTTCTACAACGCAGATTTATACACATCTTGATTTAAAAAGGCTGCGGGAGGTTTATAATAAGGCGCATCCACGTTCATAATAAAGGGGTATTTTATGTCTATAAAAAACAAAAAGAAAAAAAGTTCCAGCAGTAAGTTTGCTGTTTTGCTGTTGACCGCAGTCATTGCTGTGATAGCTGTTGTTTGTGGTATGTTTTATGCTAATGTTCGCAGCCAAAAAGATATTTTAGATAATAAAGGTTCAGAACCTAAACTGGTGAGTTTGTTAGATGAATCAACAGAAGCGCAGCGTTTGTTGGATAATATTATGCTGCAGAAGAATAATTGGCAGCTTATTGAAAATGATCATGGACAAAAAGATGTTGAAGTGGAAGAATCAGGAGTGAAAGTTCAGATTAATCAAAGGGAACTTGCTGTTGGAATTCCGGAAAGTACAAGCTTAACAGGTGCTGCTGACTGGATTAAGGAAAAAGCAAAAGCAGCGGGACTTGTATATATTAATGGGAAACCTACGAAATACAAAAAGTGGGATGCCTACAAAGCAGAGGTTGGTATTAATGTTAAGGCTGGCAATGGTACTAAGAGCTTTGTAACAGATAATATCATTTTTTTTCACAATAGTAATTTAAAGAAGAAAGATAAGGATGTAAAAAACTTACCGGAAGAAGTTGCAGAAGAACCGCAGAGAGAGACAAGAAAATACAGTGGTAAAGTTGCTGTAATTATTGATGACTGTGGAGCAGATATGTCTACTGTGCGTACACTTCTTAATACAGGATTACCATTTAGCTATGCTGTTTTGCCAGATAAGAATTACAGCAGTGATGTTTTGGAAATGATAAAGGCCAAAGGCTGCGTACCTATGCTGCATCTGCCGATGGAACCAATGGATATTGCTGCTATGAGTGAGGGGAAAGCTACTGTACGTGTAGGACAGACTGCTGTACAAAAACAAGCTCTAGTACGAAAGGCGATAAATAGTCTGCCCGGAATTGTGGGGGTCAATAATCATCAAGGGTCGCGAGCTACCAGTGATAAAGAAACAATGAAAATAGTTTTGAATGAATTGCGTAAACAAGACCTGTTTTTTGTAGACAGCCGCACAACAGCTAATTCTGTAGCAAGAGATATGGCGCAGCAATTAGGCGTAAAGACTGCCAGAAATGACATTTTTTTGGATAATAGTGCAGATATCGAAACCATACGTAAACAGATTTATAAAGCTTTTGCAATTGCTGAACGCAACGGCAGTGCTATTGCTATTTGCCATGCTCGTCCGCAGACTGCAAAATGTTGGCAGAAGTATGCGTCTGAGTTTAAAAATAGTGGTGTAACATTTGTATCGATAACTGATTTATTGTACTAAATGGCTAATATACTAGAAAGAAGGCTTAGAATGTCTAATTATGTAGAAGAAACTATTGCTAAATATGAGAAATATGTTAACCCTGCACAAGCTAAATTATTTCGATTTATGGGATTGGACAGCGTAGAAGAAAAAGCTGAGGGATGGACTATAACTGATAGTGAGGGACAGGAGTTTATTGACTGTTTGGGAGGTTATGGAATGTTTGCTTTAGGACATCGTCATCCTAAAGTTATAGAAGCTGTTGAAAAAGAATTACATACTATGCCTATGTGTGGTAAGGTATTGTTTAATCGTCCGATGGCAGAACTCGCAGAAGCTTTAGCGGAAATTACACCTGGAGAACTGCAATACAGCTTTTTCGTAAACAGCGGTACAGAAGCGGTTGAAGGATGTTTGAAAGTTGCTCGTTTAGCTACAAAACGAAAAAATTTTGTTGCTGCTAACAATGCGTTTCATGGAAAAACAATCGGCAGTCTGACAGCTACTGGAAGAGATTTGTACCGCAATCCTTTTAAGCCTTTGCTCGAAGGTTTTACTCATGTGGAATTTGGTGATGTACAAGCTTTAGAGAATGTGGTTGATGAGAATACAGCAGCGGTAATTTTAGAACCTATACAGGGAGAGGGCGGTATTATTGTTCCGCCGGAAGGCTATTTGCGGCAGGCTAAAGCAATTTGCGAGGCTAATGGTGCTTTGCTGATTGCTGATGAGGTACAGACAGGTATTGGACGAACTGGGGAATGGTTTGGAGTTAATCATGATGCAGTAACACCAGATCTAATGGCTTGCGCAAAAGCTTTAGGAGGCGGCGTTATGCCTATCGGTGCAATTATTGGTACTCCAAAGGCATGGCAGGGACTTATTGAGGCACCTTTTTTGCATACATCTACTTTCGGTGGAAATCAGTTGGCTTGTGCAGCAGGTGTTGCCGCAATTAAGGCTATCAAGGATGAAGATATGTTGAGCAGAGCGCGTGATACCGGTTTGTACCTGAAAAAAGGTTTAGAAGCTATAGCTGCTGAATTTCCAGATGTTATTAAAGAAGTACGTGGACGCGGCATGATGATTGGTATTGAACTTACAAAAGAAGGTGCAGGCGGAATGATTATGAGTTTGATGATCAATCAACATATTATTGTAGCTTACACCTTAAACAATCCTAAAGTTATTCGTATGGAACCTCCTTTGATTATGCCTAAAGAAGTGGTTGATTATGTATTAGAAGCCTTTCGTAAGGCTGTTAAGGAAACTTCTGATGTTATTGAGGATCTTTAAAAATATATTTTAGCTTATATGGGGGTTAGGTTATGCCTTATGTAGAAAGTAAAACTGTTATTCGTGGAGACAGCAAAAAAATTTATGATATTATTAGTAATATGGTTGCTTATCCTAATTTCATGCACGATTTAGTTAGTGTAGAAATTTTAGAAAAAGGTGAAAATTATACAATTTCACATTGGGTAAGTAATGTTGACGGAAGGAAAATTATTTGGACTGAACGCGATATTTTTTATCCACAGGATTTAAAAATCACCTATGCACAAACAGAAGGAGATTTAAAAAAGATGGAAGGACAGTGGCTTATTGTACCGCAGGGAGAAAGCTGCGAAGTTACTTTGTCTGTGGATTTTGAGTTTGGTATACCGATGATTGCTGGTCTGCTCAATCCTATTCTTAAGAAAAAAGTTCGTGAAAACAGTGAAAATATGTTAAACTCTATTAAGACACAAATTGAAAAATGAGCTGTTAATTGTTATAATAGAAAGAAGATAGACTTGTAAAAGATTTGAGTTTAATATTATTGCTTTATGAGGAGGATTAAAAATTTATGAAAACAGCCTTGCTAATGGCTATGATGACGGCTCTGTTGATGCTGATAGGTGATTATTTCGGTGGTCTTCGAGGGATGACATTTATGCTTGTTATTGGTGTTGCGATGAACTTTTATACTTATTGGAACAGCGATAAGATGGTTTTAGCACATTATCATGCACAGCAGGTTAATCGTGCCAGTGCACCGGAACTTTATGGTATTGTTGAAAAGCTGGCTAAAAAGGCAGGAATTCCTATGCCTAAAGTTTATATTATTGACAGTCCCGTGCCTAATGCATTTGCGACAGGCAGAGATCCGGAACATGCTGCGGTAGCTGTTAATACTGCTTTGGCAGATATTCTTGATAAAGATGAATTGGCTGGTGTTTTGGCCCATGAATTAAGCCATGTTAAACATCGTGACATTTTAGTAAGTACAGTGGCTGCTTCTATGGCGGGTGCTATTTCTACTATTGCCCAATGGGGAATGTTTCTTGGCGGAGGGCGTGATGAAAATGGTGAGAGCCGTAACCCAATTGCTACTATTCTGGTGATGCTGGTAGCACCGTTGGCAGCTATGCTTATTCAGATGGCGGTATCTCGCTCTCGTGAATATATGGCAGATAAATCTGGCGGTGAGTTATGCGGTAATCCTAATGCTTTGGCAGATGCTTTACTTAAAATAGAAGCTTTTGCCAAACGCCGTGTTATGCCGGATGCTACAGAAGCAACAGCACATATGTTTATTATTAATCCTTTTGCGGGTGTTAGTGCTAAACAGCTTTTCAGTACACATCCTTCAACAGCGGAGCGTGTAAAGTTGCTGCGCGAACAGGCAAGAGCAATGGGAATCAAATGACTAATATCGTGACAGCGATTTAGTATATATTATTTATTTAACTTTAAGGAGAGATTTACACATGGAACAAACACTCGTACTTGTAAAACCCGATGGCGTTAAGAAAAATTTAATTGGTGATATTATCGCTCGTTTTGAACACAAAGGCTTGCAGGTTGCTGCTCTGAAACTTGTTAAAGTTACTGAAGCACAAGCTAAATTCCATTATGCAGAGCATGAAGGAAAACCGTTCTTTGGTGAATTAGTTGATTTCATTACCTCTGCTCCGCTGGTTTGTGCTGTTATTCGTGGTGAGAATGCTATTAAAGCTGTTCGTCAATTAAATGGTGCAACTAATCCTATTGAAGCAGTACCTGGTTCTATCCGTGGTGACTTTGCTCTGAGCATTGGTGAAAATATTGTTCATGGTTCTGACAGCCCGGAAGCTGCTGAACGTGAAATTAACAACTTCTTCAGCCCTGAAGAGATTTATTAATAATTGCTCTTTATAAAATATAGAGCATTAATTTAACACTCTCACGGAAAGGATGATACAGAAATGAAGAAGGCTGCTGTTTATACTAGAACAGGTGACAAAGGTACTACTGGTTTATATACTGGTGAGCGTATTCCCAAGCAAAGTTTGCGAGTTGAGGCTTATGGTACAGTTGATGAAATTTCTTCTGCCTTAGGTTTAGCACGTGCACAGGTTGTTCGTGAGGATGTACGTGAAACTATTTTTAATGTCCAAAAGCTGCTCATGTCTGTGATGGCAGATATTGCCAGTCTCAACCTGCCCGAACCGTATATTAAAGAAGAACACGTTAAGTTGTTTGAAGAAACAATTGACAGATTTGATGCTTTGCTGCAGCCTTTAGGACATTTTATCATTCCCGGTGATACTGTAGGTGCAGCGGCGTTAGATATTGCTCGTACGACAACACGTCGTGCTGAGCGCTGTTTATTACGTTTAGCTGAAACGGAACAGGTTAATCCAAATGTTTTGGTATGTCTGAATCGTTTATCTGATTTGTGCTTTATTTTGGCACGTGTAGAAAGCGAAGTTAAATAAAATACTTTGCTCTAAGAAGCTTCTGTTGCATTTTG
>CAZQQK010000007.1:0-31309 GCA_964595445.1 uncultured Phascolarctobacterium sp. | reverse complement strand
TTATTACTGCTATTGAATACAGCTCAATTATATAATTTTTTTAATTATGTCGTTTATTATCTCACTCAATATATACTAACAACATATAAGTATAACAACATTCCCTTAACTGATTTATTCAACAAAGAGAGTGTTAGATATTTTGATTTTAGTATGCTATATTTAGGTATTTTGATAATGTTATTATTCTACCCTTATCAAAATCATGATATGCGTTCGTATAATTCATAACTATTCTCTACTTTGTTTTTAACTTGCTCCTTTTGTATTTTCTCTATTAAGAGGAGGACATTACTTATAGCTTGTAACCTAGCAAGCCGTTTTTCTTTTTTTACATATTTTTTCGATGCCGTCGTTTATGGTTACATTTATTATAATAAATTGAATTTACCTTATCTAGTGTGCTTTTAGGAAACTTAAAATTATTCAGATATGCTTGAAAATGATCAGAAATATATTTAAAAACTTCTATAAGATTCTTTAACTCTTTATGTTGAAAATGGTAGCCTGATATTGGAGAATAATCATTTCTCTTAGAAAACAACCAAATAATTTTTATGATATAACATCAGTCTACGACGTTTACTGGAATAAAAAACTTTCCATTTACTCATACCATCATTAACAACCATCATACCATCAACCACTTCATAGTGTAATTTATACTTTTCACCAGTCAATTCAATTTGTGCCTTCTGTTTTCTATACTTTGTACTTACAAAAGAACAATATTGGCATAATACACATCCTTCTTTTATAGCTTCATCAGTATGGTAGTAGTTTCTTCTATTTTCTTCTTTTATTCTCTTACAATATGGACAATTTTCATTATGTGCTATTTTGCTCTTATTACTTGCTACATACATAATGTTCTTCCCCACACTTATATTAAATATCTCATTATTTATCTTCTTCATTTTCTGCTTTTATTTCATAGCAAACCCCCTCAGGTTTATCATCCTTAAAACCTTCAACTACTTTGCAAATAATCTTACTGGAAGTAATTAACAATACCTCCACCCAAAATTTCTTTTTTACCTTATCATAAATTTTACCAGCACTATTTGTACCAAGGGCTTTAAATCTGACAGAGTTTGCTATATAACCAATAGTTCCAATTTCTTTCATTACAACTTTAATTGCCTCTTCATCATATAAATTGGAAGGTTCTTTAACACATTTTAAAACCTTACCAATTCTAAAAGGACTTACTCCATAGTAATGCCAAAAGCCAGTAATTGTAACATAAGTATCTTTCATAACTTATCCCTCCGCTCATTTTTATAACTTTAATATCATTATACAATCTTACAAAGACAAATATTGGCATTGCAAATACAAAAAATCCCTAAATTTAGCAAAAAGCTAAACCTAGGGATTTTTTATGTTTTTTAAATTGGTTATACAATATCATATAGTGATAATACTTTACAGTTATCAAAATAATCTCTAAAATAACTACTAATTATGATATTTCTCTCCTCTGCTGATTTTAAAGGCTCGATAAATTTGTTCAATCAGCAAAAGCCTTATCATTTGATGCGTAAAAGTCATTTTAGAAAAACTTAATGATAAATCCGCACGTTTACGCAGTGCATCTGTATAGCCAAAGGCTCCACCAATAACAAATGTTATGTGACTGTGACCGGACAAAGACAAAGCATCTATTTTGGCTGCAAGCTCCGTACTGGAAAGCTGCTTACCAATAACATCCAAAAGAATAACATAAGATGAAGCAGGAATAATCGCCAGTAAACGCTGCGTTTCACGTTCTAAAACTTGTTCTTTTTCCGCTGGCGAAGGTGTATCTGGCATACGTTCTTCATTTATAGAAAGAGTTTCTAATTTGCAAAACGGTGTAAGTCGCTTAGTAAATTCATCTATACCAGCAGTCAAATATTTTTCCTTAATTTTGCCAACACAGGCTATCGTTATTTTCACTTGCCGTAATCCTTCGGAACTTCCTCCAAAACAATTGTCTTTGTTTCATTCTGACCATTACGTATAATTACTACTTCAACGCGCTCACCAACTTTACATTCTGATAGTTTTGTACGCAAATCCAAAGCAGTTTTTACTTTAGCACCATTAAAACTCAGGATAATATCTCCAGGATGAATCCCAGCCTTTGCTGCAGGACTTCCTTGAACAACTTTCACAAGGAATATTCCCCCATGCAAAT
Organism: uncultured Phascolarctobacterium sp.; assembly: GCA_964595445.1. Classification (GTDB taxonomy): domain Bacteria; phylum Bacillota; class Negativicutes; order Acidaminococcales; family Acidaminococcaceae; genus Phascolarctobacterium_A. The sequence continues at coordinate 29,127 of CAZQQK010000007.1, read as the reverse complement.
CCAACTCAAATCCATAACGACTGGCAATTTCCTGATCCATTAAAGAGGCACCTAAATAAGGTCTGGCAATACGTCCATCTTTGGCAAGTTCTTCTAAAATTGGTTTAGCTGTATTCACGGGAATAGCAAAACCAATACCTTCTACACCACTGACTGCAATCTTAGCACTGTTAATACCAACAACCTCGCCGTCAGCATTTACAAGTGCACCACCGCTGTTACCTGGATTTATAGCAGCATCCGTTTGAATAAGGTTAAATTTACGCTCTCCTAACTCAATACTGCGATTCAATGCACTGATAACGCCTGCAGTTACACTGCCGCGAAATTCCAACCCCAATGGATTGCCAATAGCTATAGCTGGTTCACCAACCTGCAAAGTATCACTGTCACCAAATTCAGCAACACTCAAATTATCAGCATCAATTTTAACAACCGCCAAATCTGTAGCAGCATCAGCACCCAAAACTTTGCCTTTAACCGTTCTTCCGTCCGGCAGACTGACAATAATTTCAGAAGCTCCTTCTACTACATGGTTATTAGTAGCAATATATCCAGCCTTGTCGTAAATAACTCCACTGCCTGTACCGCGTTCGGTAAGCTGTACACGATTGAAAAAATCACGTACATAAGCTTTATTGGTAATACCCACAACAGCAGGGCCAACCTTCTTAGCCGCAGTTACTATCGGTGTATTGCGAGCAGCACTTAATTGCTGCTCTGTTCCTGAAACTGGTTTATCTTTCACTGCTGCAGATGTTTTACTGTCACTGCATCCGGCAATAAGAACCGCTGCACCCAAAAGTCCGCAAACAAAAATATTAGCCGATTTTTTCCATATATTATTTTTCATCTGAGTACACTCCTTATTTATAATATAACTTGCAATAATCTAACTATCCGTAACTATATCTTTTTGAGAAGCAACAAAAATCTCTGTCTCCTGCAAACGTTGATTGCTGTTCAAAATATTTCTTACAGTAGCTAACGCCAGTTCCGGTTTATTATTTTTTTCGCTCAAATGTGCAAGCATAATATGTTCCGGCAAACGCTGCAATCTTGTCAGAAATTTACCTGCTGTATCATTGGATAAATGTCCAAGAGTGCCTAAAATTCTCTGTTTAAGCATATTAGGATATGGGCTTTTTTCCAACATTTTTAAATCATGATTCGCTTCCAATATCAAAGAACTGCTTCCTTCTACTGCATCGTGTATAAGCTCAGTAATAAATCCAGTATCTGTAAGGTAAGTACACTTACTGCCACTGCTTTGACTAATAAAACAGTAACCTCTTGTATCAACTGCATCATGCGGTACTTTAAAACTATTTATCCGTAAATCTCCGCATAACAGACTATCTTCTATAAGCCGACAATTTTTGCGAATAATTTTACTCTCTTTAGTCAAAATTGCTCTCCAAGTAGCAGCACTGCTGTAAACTGGAACTTGATAAGTTTCCATAAATTTTGCCAATCCATTTATATGGTCAATATGTTCGTGTGTTATAAATACACCGTCAAGTTCTTCTGGACTAACTCTTATCTCTTTCAATTTACTTGTCAATGCACGACAACTAATACCTACATCAACAAGTACACGCTGTCTGGCAGTACTTATAAGCGTCGCATTTCCCTTACTGCCACTGGCTAACATTGTAATTTGAAAGTCATTGAGCACACGCTTACACTCCTATCAATATAACATCTCTATTATAACAAATATATTAAAAACTATTGTGGCATTTTGGTAAAAATATCTATACAAAAATAAGAAAGGTGTACTAACCAGATAGCTGATAAGTACACCTTTAGTAAACTATTTCTTGGCACATTCAGGGCATAATCCGTAGAAATAAAACTGACGGCTGCTGATTTTATAACCGCTTTCTTTTTCTACTTCAGCTGTCATCTGTTTTCTAATATTTTCATTCATCACTGCATCATTTACTTTTTTACACTCTAAACAACGCAGATGATAATGCTCACTTATATTAGCGTCATAACGAAAGCTGTCTTCACCCGTATTTAAAACTTGTATAGCACCAATATCGTGCAGAATTTCTACAGTTTTATAAACTGTAGCAAAACTCATAGCCGGAAAACTAGGCTGCAGCTTATTAAAAAGCATTTCTGCATTTGGGTGCCAAACCTCATCAGCTAAAGCCGCATAAACAGCCAATCTCTGCGGGGTAACTTTATAACCACGTTCACGCAGCAGGATAGTTAATTCCTGACTAGTAAGCATCTCCATCACTCCATTGCTAAAATAACCGGATAAAGGGGCTGTCCACCGTAGAAAACTTCAATCTCCCAGTCTTCATTCAATTCCACTAACTCGGAGGCAAGCTTGTCAGCCTGTTCTTTAGTTATATCTGCACCATAATACATGCTGACTAATTCATAGCTACCATCTGCCAACATTTTATGCAGGACTTCTTCAATACTATCTCCAGTGCAGACAATGTTATCATTAAGTATACCAAGATAATCACCTTCGTGAACCACCATACCATTAACTACACTGTCACGAGCAGCAACAGTAATACTGCCGCTTTCTGCTTCCTTAGCTTCCTTAGACATGATAACCGTATTTTCATCCATACTTTTTGTAGCATCAAAATGCAGTAAAGCTGCCAATCCTTGTGCCATATTAGTGCTAGGTACATAAGAAACCTTAGAATTCCCTAACAATTTTCTTACTTGTTCAGCTGCTAAAATAATATTTTTATTATTAGGTAAAATAATATAGTGCTCACAAGAACCATTTTCAATGGCATTTACAAAAGCTTCTACAGGAGGATTCATGCTCTGTCCGCCATTGATTACTTCAGCGGCACCCATTTCATGCATAACTTTAGCAATACCATCACCAGCAGCAACAGTAAGCACACCTACTCCATGTTTCACAGGCTGAGTTTCCTCGGCAGTAAACAGGCGATTTTCATGCTGAACTTTCATATTTTCAATTTTTACATCGTAAAGCATTCCCCATTGCTGTGCTGTATTAAGTGCATCTCCTGGACGCTTTGTATGAATGTGAACTTTTACAATATCATCAACAACAGCAACAATCATTGAGTTGCCAAACCCCTGCATAGCCTCACTGACTGTCTTTTTATCTACATTAGCATCTTTAACGATAAATTCAGTACAATAGGGATACTCCAAATCTAACGGCTCTTCTTTAAAAGTACCTGCTGTAGCTTTAGGTGCAGTAACAGGCAAAATCTCACAATCCTGACCACGCAGTCCTGCCAGGCAGCCTTCAAAGAAAACTATCAGACCTTGTCCGCCTGCGTCAACAACACCTGCTGCTTTTAATGCAGGAAGCATGTCCATAGTTTTTTGCAGTTCTTCTTTACCTATACGAATAGCCTCCATTAGAACTTCTTCTAAATTCACATTGCTGCGTACTGCATTATATGCACCTTTAGCCATACCCCGTGCAACAGTAAGAATAGTACCTTCAACAGGTTTAGATACACTGCGGTAAGCATACAAGATGCCAAACTGAAAAGCTTTGCCAATTTCTGTATTATTCAAGGTTTTTTTCCCAGCTACGCCTTTTCCAATGCCACGTAAAAGCTGCGAAAGGATAACTCCGGAATTGCCTCTAGCCCCCATAATAGCACTTCGTGCTGCTGCTGCACCAATATCCCCTGCATCAGCGCTGTCACTCATAGCACTTATTGCCTTAGCCACAGAAGCCATAGTATGCATCATATTTGTACCAGTATCTCCATCTGGTACCGGAAAAACATTGAGATTGTTAATTGTTTCAAAGTTCTTTTCAAATCCATGGTAAGCACCCAGCAGCATATCTTTTACCTGCTTGCCAGTAATTACCTTTGTATTCTCCATCTAACTCCACACCTTTCCTTTAAGCCTTCTGTCGGACAAAAATCCCTATAACGCCAGGCCCAAGATGAGCAGCCAGAACTGTACCTATACCAGTAAGCATTATAGGAACTCCAGGGAAAAGTGTCTGCATCTGCTGCTTAATATTTTCTGCATCTTCATCAGCCTCTGCATGAGCAATAAAAATAGCTTCTAAAGGGGCTTTTTCCGAAGCCAGCTCTATCATACGCTTTAACACTTTTTTTCTAGTACGGCATTTATCCGCAACTTCCAGTCTGCCATCTTTATCTAAATGCACAATAGGACGAATCCCGAAAATATTGCCTATTAATGCACCAACCGCTCCAATACGTCCGCCCTTTTGCAAATAGTCCAATGTATTAACACTAAAAAATGTTTCTGTACGTGCAACCATATCACGAGCCATTTTTTCTGCCGCATCTATATCCATACCATCAGCTGTATGCTTCAAAATTTCCAAAGCTATCCCACTAATGGGACAAGCAGCTGTTTTGCTGTCAATAACACGAATATCAGCGCCCTTAATATCATGCATTACCTGACGAGCCGCTACGCAAGCAGTCTGATATGTACCACTAAGAACACTATTAACTGCCAGCATAATAACTTTTTTACCAGACACAGATAACTCCGTAAACATCTCTATAATTGAACCAATTGCAGGCTGAGATGTAGTCGGTAATTTACCAGACTGTTCTACCATCTCAAACATCTGTGCTAAAGAACGCTCTCCATCTACCCATTCAAGATCTTCATGACGCACAATTAAACGCAGTACATGTGCCCTAGGATTATCTTTTAAACTGGTTCCATCTGCTGCCGCAGTACTATCAACGATAACATGTATTTCATCGTGCATAATTGCCTCCTATTATTTAGATGTATTATTTATAATTCATTCCATAATTTTCCATATTACTAATATTATACCATGATCTGTATAGTAATTCTACATTTACAATAATTGACTTCTTACAATATTTCTAAAATCAAACTTTAGTATCTAAAAAATGACAAAAAAAAAGCCCTTACGAAGAAGGGCCAAATGAGGGGCTGTTTTGATATTCTTAGTATAACATCTTTGTATACAAAATGCAAGTATTTTTTTGTAAGCTTTTTTACATGATTAGACAATTAGAATCGTATATGCCTACAAAGCAAAATTAAAATCAGTAAAATATGTACAAAACTGTCCAATGAAAATCACTTATAATCAGCACCAAGCATTACTACTCCATCGCAGTCAGCAGCTCCATCACGACTGATTCGCATCTTATGGGCAAAAGGTACATTAGATAAACGATTTACAACAGCACCATTATTAGTTGTAGAGATAACAGTTGTCTCAGCAATTAATTCACCACTGCCTCCACTAATTACTTCAAAGCCAGCAGCACGCAGACGTGAAGCTGCAGAGCTTCCTGCCGATTTACTGCCGCTGCAGTTTACTAAACGTACAACTCCCTGTATATTTTTCGGTTCTGAATTTTTTCTTTTTTCAACTTTTTCCGTTTGTTCTTTATTTTTTACCTCAGATTTTACTTCTTGAGAAACAGAGTTCTTTTCATCTTGTTGGCCGTTCTTCTCCTTTTCTTCTTTCTCAATATCTTGGTTTTCTTCGCTGTCATCACCATTTGCTGCTTTTTCAACAGCTTTATTATATTCCTGCTCCATTAGTTCAGCAGCTGATTTATACCGTTCAGTCATAACTGCACCCTGCATGTTTACCATCATTTCACGCAAATCGGTGATATCCGGCAGCCAATAACTCACACCGTTTATGTACTCCGGTGTACCAGGAAGCATTGCCATAGAAAGACCTTTTTCCTTAACCATAGCATGCAGAACACGTCCTAAATCCATCATATCTCCCATAGGTAAATCTGTTTTAACCATAGAAGTAAGTTGTTTGGCTAATCCCGGAATATGCAGCAGCATATTAGCTGAAGTAATTTTATCATACATAGCCATTAAAAAATGCTGTTGACGGCGAATCCTACCGATGTCACCATCTTCATCACGATAACGTACATATTGAATAGCGGTTTCACCATCTAAATGCTGTCTGCCTTTTTTTAAGTCAACAGTAAAGCCATCCCATGTATCATGATAATACATATCTTTTTCAACATCAATATCAATACCGCCTATAGCATCCACCAACCCAGTAAACCCTTTAAAATCTACCATAACATAATTATTGATTTTTAAACCAAGCAATTCTTCAACTGTTTTTTGAGTAAGTTCGCGTCCACCATAAGCATAGGCATGGTTAATCTTATCCCAGCCATAACCATCAATACGCACGCGCGTATCACGAGGTACAGAAAGCAACGAAGCACTTTTATTACTGCTGTCAAACATTACTACAAATAATGTATCACTACGTCCAACATCATCAGAACGTTCATCAACCCCTAATACTACAATATTTTTCTTCAAATTCAGTCTATCCTGAGGACTAAGATTATCAAGTCCTTTCTCTGGAAAAAAATAACCAAAAGCAATGTAAAGTACAGCACATACAGTTGCTAGAAGTCCTAAAATCTTAATTTGAAACATACTTTTCATCATAAAACCTCTCATTCATTTTTTAAGAATTCAACCAATTCTTTACGACTGCGGTAAAGGAAAGCATATAAAATCCTTGCAGTCAATCCCCATATAACCTTATTTTCATAGCGATAAAAATAGACATAATAAGACTTATTCATACGCCATCCATGTTTACGCTGCGGTACTAAATCAAAGGGAAAGTCATCTCCAGGATGATCAGCCAACTGCACAGAACCTTTCTGCGGAACTTGTTCAAGTAATATTTTCAAAGGTACTGCAAGGATACCCTCAACCTCACTTTTATTATAAACTACCTTATTTATATCATTTATAAGGCCAATAAAAGGATGAATAATAGGCCCGTTATGTGTTACAAGGCAATCTAACTCTCCACAGATAGTAATATCTTTGGGTGTAAGTCCCAGTTCTTCGCAAGTTTCTCTGACTGCTGTTGCACGAAAGCTATTATCACTGCATTCATATTTTCCTCCAGGAAAGCAGATTTCTCCCGGCTGACGGCGCAGTGTATGCGCTCTTTCTTCAAACAGTACACAAATTCCTTGTTCAGTATACACAAGCGGCAGCAATACAGCAGCATCCCATAAGCGGTCTAATTTATCAATACCAGGAGCCCGCCTATGAAAACGTTCAAAAAGTATATATTGTAATTTTTCCATTTCACTCATAACGACACCTTATTTTAACACCTTTATTTATAAATTTAAATGCTTTTTATAAAATTCTCTGGAAAGAAAGTAATTTCCTGCAAGATAAATGTAGCAAGCTTGTAAAATTAATTATAATAAACACATAATAAAACAAAAGTGTCGGCTGCAAACAACAACCGACACTAAGTAAAGAAAAGACTATATTAAATTACAGCGACCTATTCATTAGTAAAGAGGAGCTTCTTTTTCTTGATGCTCTTTTTCACTCTTATCAACCAACAAAGATACAGCAGCATCACCAGTAATATTAACAGAAGTACGCGGCATATCCAAAATACGGTCAATACCAGCAATCAAAGCAGAACCTTCCAACGGCAAACCAAGGCTGGTAAGAATCATTGTCAACATTATAAAGCCAGCACCAGGAACGCCAGCTGTACCAATAGAAGCCAATGTACCAGTTACAATAATGGTTACATATTGAGAAGCATTTAAATCAATACCATATAATTGGGCAATAAATAATGCACATACACCTTGATAAGCAGCAGTACCATCCATGTTAATTGTTGCACCGAGAGGCAGTACAAAACTGGATACTTCTTTAGACACGCCCATTTTTTGTGCACAGCTCATGGTCAGCGGCAAAGTACCACCGGAAGAACAAGAGCTGAATGCCATTAAGGATGCAGGTGCAACGCCTTTAACGAACTTCATAAAGCTCATTCCACCAATAAATTTAACCATAGAACCATAAACAATTACAGCATGCAAAATGCAGGCAAGATATACAGCAATAACAACCTTCAGCAACGGAAGCAGCACGGAAGGACCATTGGCAGCAACAACAGGAGTAATCAAACCAAAAACACCAATCGGTGCAACTGACATAATCATACCAACAATTTTATAAGAAACTTCTGCCAAACCATCAATGGTATGTTTTAAAGCATTAGCTTTTTCACCTACGGCAGTAATACCAACGCCTACAAACAAAGCAAAAACAATTATCTGCAGCATATTAGCCTTAACCATAGCTTCCAGCGGATTTGTCGGGAAAATATCTGTAATAACTTTCATAATAGGAGGAGCCACTTTAGCAGTAACTTTTGCACCTTCTACAGTCATATTCAAACCTATACCAGGCTGAATCATTGTACCAATAGCTAAGCCGATAACAATTGCAAATGCTGTTGTTAACAAATAATAAGCAACTGTTTTAACTCCTATACGACCAACTTTTTTAATATCACCAAGACTTGTTACACCAATTACCAAGCTGGAGAATACCAAAGGAACGATGACCATTTTAATCATATTCATAAAAATAGTTCCCAATGGTCCAATCCAGGTCTTAGCAAAACCCGCACCTTCTGCGCCCAGCTCCAATCCGGCAATAATGCCTAAAGCCAGACCAATCAATATTTTTGTTGACAAGTTCATTTTATAACCCCCATAAACTTAAGTTAAAAATCGATTACTTAATTATAACAAATTATCCCGAGAAAGTCCGATTGTATACAGTATTTCTCTATTGTATACAATATTTTTTCTAATTTGAGCATAAGAAAACGGCTGCCAGTAAACTGACAGCCGCAACACTTCTTATATTATACTTTTATAAATGGATACCTAAAAATCATTTATCCATGAGTTCATACAAAACCACAGCAACAGCTCCGGGAATACCAAAAAAACCTGCTATAAGTGCTTTTATAACAGTAATTTTCAGACTGAAACCAATAAATGAACCCAGCAAGTTAATAATCCACAACAATACAGCTCCACAGATACCATTCCATACCAGTTTAAACGGCATAGAAAACAGCTTAACCACTGCTAAAACAAGCAAAACACCACAAATTAAAGAACCTAAAGTACCCAAAGGACTAAGACCAACACTTGCTGCAATACCATTTAAAGCTTCCATAATTATACGCCATCCTCTCTACATGGTTCTGCGATTTTCTAAGGCTTTAGACAAAGTCACTTCATCAGCATATTCCAAATCACCGCCCATAGGCAGACCATGTGCAATACGGCTTACCTTTATACCAACAGGTTTCAGTAATTGTGCCAAATAAGTAGCAGTAGCTTCACCCTCTACATCAGAATTAGTTGCAATAATAATTTCACTGACTGATTCTTGCTGCAAACGCAGAAACAGCTCCTTTATCCGAAGCTTATCCGGCCCAACACCGTCTAACGGTGACAATACTCCATGCAGTACATGATATAACCCATGATACCCACGACTGCGTTCCATAGCTGCAATATCCTGCGGCTGCTCTACTATACATACAGTAAATCTGTCACGTGTATTATCATTACAAATATCGCAAATAGCCTCATCTGTCAGATTATAACAATGCTGACAATAATGTATCTGCTCTTTTGCATTAATCAAAGCTTTTGTTAAACACTGCACGTCCTCAGCGGGCATATCAATAATATGATAAGCCAACCGCATAGCAGTTTTAGAGCCGATACCAGGCATTCTCCGTAATTGTTCATATAGATTGGCTAAAGGGCGGATCATTCTTGCCATAAATTTAAAACCTTAAAACATTCCAGGCAGTTTCATCCCGCCAGTAACTTTGGACATTTCCTTTTCTGTCATTTCATCAATCTGTTTCATACCATCATTAACAGCAGTAAGAATCATATCTTCCAACATTTCAACATCTTCTGGATCCACAGCTGTCGGATTAATTTTTATAGATTTCAGCTCTTTTTTACCATTAATAACAACAGTGACTGCACCACCACCAACAGAAGTTTCTACAGTACGAGATTTCATCTCTTCCTGCATTTTCACCATATCTGCCTGCATCTTCTGCACTTTTTTCATCATTGCCTGCATATTACCCATACCACCAGGAAACATAATTAAAAATCCTCCTTAAAATATCTTTTATATATGCAACCATTTAATTTTGGTCTGATATATCTGTTATTACACCGCCAAAAACATCAGCTGCCTTGCGCAGATTTTCCGGCAGAAGTTTCTTATCTACAGCTAAGGGCTGAATATTCTGCTCGGTCTTCTGAACAGGGCTCGAAAAAATCTTAGGCTTTTTTACTTCTCCTTCGACAACAGCTTCTAAGCGAATTGCTCTGCGAGCTACGCGGAGCAAAGCATTTTCAAAAGCCTTACGATAATCATCTTTATTTATTCTCTCTGCAAAAAAAGCAGCTTTAAAAACTATCTGCAAAACATTGTCAACAAAACTAAAAACTCTGCCACTTTTAGCACAAGCAACCATAGAATTTTTTCTTTCTGCTTTCAATATATCCATGGCTTGCTTCCAATAATCTTCGCCAGCAGCAAAATCACCAGCATACTCCTCATTTGCTGTTAGATTACTTGTTCCTGCAACACTAACAGAAACTGGCGGCTCCTGCTGTTTTGTCATTACTTTTTTCTCAACAGGTAAAGCTTCAATAACTTTACTCTCTTTCACTGTCAAATTTTCGCCAGAAACAGAAATCTCTGAATGTACAATCTCAGCAGATGCTGCAGTTTGTATAAAAGCTCCTCTAAGCAGCTGCTGTTCTAACTTTTCAATACGTGCATTCAGTGCTGCTAACGTACTGCCTTCCATACGGCATAAATCAACTAAACATAATTCCATAGTAATTCGCGGACGCGGAGTATTTTTCAGTTCTAAAACCGCACTATGCAAACGTTCTTCAACAGCTAACAGACGCTCCTGCCCAAAAAGAGGTGCTAATTTTTCAAAAGCCTCCTTAGTATCAGTTAAATAGATTTCACTGTACTCAGGTACAGCTTTAAACAACAATAAGGCACGTATATATTCCATTAATTCAGAAAGTATCTGATGAGCATCTTTTCCTTTTTCCAATAACAGATTAAGCTTACTAAGTGCGTCCGATAACTGCATTTCACCAATAGACTTTATCAAATCATGCAGCAAATCTCGTCCTACTATACCCAATACATTCCGCACGATGTCTACAGTTACTCTATTCCCCATAACACCGCATTGATCCAACAAACTCAAAGCATCACGCATACCGCCTTCAGCCTGTACAGCAATTAAATGCAGTGCCTCTTTATCTGCTTGAATACCGCTGCCATCAGCTACCATTTGCAAATGTTCAGTTATTTCGCCCAATGTAACACGACGAAATTCAAAGCGTTGACAGCGAGAGTGAATCGTTGCTGGAACTTTTTGAGGATCTGTTGTTGCTAAAATAAACACAACATGTTCTGGAGGCTCTTCTAATGTTTTAAGCAAAGCATTAAAAGCACCTTTCGACAACATATGAACTTCGTCAATAATATAAACTTTATATCGACTCTCGACAGGAGAAAACGCTACCTGTTCACATAAATCCTTAATCTCATCTACACCTGTATTAGAAGCAGCATCTATCTCAAACACATCCATTGATGTTCCTTCTGTAATATGTTTGCAGTTACTGCACTTACCGCAAGGTTCACCAGTCAAACAACCATGAAGACAATTTAAAGCTTTCGCCAAAATACGTGCTGTACTTGTCTTACCTGTACCACGTGGACCAGAAAACAAATATGCATGTGCAATTTTATCATTTGACAACGCATTTTTTAATGCTGTTTTTATTGCTGACTGCCCAACCAAAGCATCAAAGTTTTGCGGACGCCATTGTCGATATAACGCTGTATATGCCATTGCATTTTCTCCTTTCCGAATGCTTATTCCCACGTATGCAGATATTACTATTATACTCAAAAGATTCTGTATTGTACAGAAAAAGCCGTCGCAAAAACGACGGCTTTCGTTACTTCCCTGTAGGATCGCAAAGGCGGGCACCCCCACGGCACATGAAAGTATCCGCTTAAGGCTGCTTCCTTCCGGACCTGACCTGGTTCACAGGCTTCCATTGCGCAGGACCCAACTTTACGACCCTACATAGAAATAAATTATAACTTTTTATTAAAAAAGCCGCTCATTGCGGCAGATTTTTAAATGGCGGAGAGAGAGGGATTCGAACCCTCGGTACGGTTTCCCGTACACACGCTTTCCAGGCGTGCACCTTCAACCACTCGGTCATCTCTCCAAGGCTGAAAACTTTAACAATTTTCAATTCAGCTAGTACAATATGTACACACAGCCAACATAACTGCAAGTAGTATTATACTGATATTTAAAGCTAAAGTCAAGTGTTTTATAAAAATTTTTATAAAATAATGTAGAACTGAAGTGAAAATAATAAGCGGACTGCCATTAACAACAATCCGCACAACAATTTTGCAATAATTTAAGCGAACTCATTATCATCTTCATTGTCTTCAGCTGGCAGCAGCATTACAGCACAATGCGAATTTAACACAACATTTTCAGATGTGCTGCCAATCTCGTCACCACTAGTCATATCTGCTCCAGTTTTAGTCATCATAATCAAGCTGACATTATCACGTTCGCAAATAGCACCTATTTTTTTCGATGCAACACCATGAGCGATTCGATAATCAGCTTCAATACCAAAAATCTTCATCTCATCAACAAGTTCCTGTAAAAACATCATGGCACTGCGATATTTTTCTTTATAATCATGCTTATTACGGCTATGTTCAACAACATGCACAAATAATACTCTGCCAACGTATTCGCGCAGACTGCGAATTATATTTAAAGCTTCTAAAGATTTACGAGAAAAATCTGTAGGAATAAGTACAGTTTTTAGTAAATCCTCTGCATTCTCATCTTCTTCAGTTTTATTAATCAATAACGGAATGTCCGTTGCTCTCGCCATCTCATAAGTAGTACTGCCCATTAAAGCTCTTTTTAAAAATCCTTTACGATGCGAAGCAACCATCATAAGATCCGTACCATATTCTTCAGCAACTTTCAACAATTCCTTACAGGTATCACCCACAGGAATAGTAATAGAAATTTCTTCATAGCCTGCTTGCTCTATATCATTCTTATACTTATCCAACCGGCGGCAAACTTTCTTGTAAGTGCTACTGTCAGGATCAGCATCATCCTCATCATCAAAAACGTGTGCCAAAGTCACTTCTGTTTCCGTATCAGGACACAAACAAAACAGACACTCGGTCAATTTATCAGCCTGCGGAGACAAGTCAGTAGCTAAAAGAACCTTGGTGAATGTACTCATCGAACTGCTCCTTCAACAAAGATATATATTAGGTTTATTTCGCCACAAAACAAAAAAATCCTGCTATAAACAAATATCTAATATTTTAAATTCTATATTATAGTAAAAAGGTGTCTGTCACCAGACACCTTTTTTGCAATCTGTATTTTATCAAAATCACTGCTGTGTACGAGCTTTTTTCAAAAGCATAGCCAACTCCACAACATTTTCTAACGTAATATCGCTTTCTTTATCTTTATTTTCAGGCGTCCCTTCAATATCAACAAAAAAACTGCTGATTGAACAATGCAACACCTTATGAAGCTTTATAAGATTAGGAATCGTTAACCCTGCACGACCATTTTCAATATTGCTCAAATGTGTCTGGGTAACGCCTATTTCTTTAGCCAGTTCTGTCTGGGATACTTTCTTTGTTATACGCATCATTTTTACACGCGTTCCTATAAGCTGATTATAGTTTTCCGTCACATTCGTCCCCTCCTCTTATTCAAATATTTGCCGTGTCATGATTTTTAAATATTATCAATACAGTTAAAATTATATCATATCACTTCACTATAAGCAATGCTTTTGGCAAATATTCTCAATTTATTGAACCATATATCAATTAGTTTATCTTCTTTTTGTATAATTAGAAAGGGCAAATATACCTTGGAAAACGCAAGAACTGTATACTAATGCAAAAAAGTTTTTCAGGCACGAATAAGCTTTCCAGGATTCAGAATATTATTAGGATCCATAGCACGTTTAATAGTCTGCATGATAGCCATTTCCACAGGATTGCAGTAAACAGCCAAAGCATCTACTTTCTTAGCACCAATACCATGTTCACCAGAAAGACGACCGCCTAAACTATAAACGTAAGCATATGCTTCCGCATGAAAACGCTGCAATTCATCAGCCCACTGTTCATCGCTCATATCCATTTTTAAAATCTGGAAATGAAGATTGCCGTCACCAGCATGAGCTAAACACATAAGACGGAAGCTGTATTTTTTTGCCACCTCATTCAAATGTTCAATACAAACAGCAATTTGATCAACTGGTACTACTAAGTCATCCGAAGTTGATACCTTGCTGATTACCTTAGAACCTTCCAAACAACTGCGGCGAACTTTCCATACGCGCTCATCTGCTTCAACAACATCAGTAGCACCACATGCAGTACAAATCTCATCCAACTGTTCCATTTTCATATCTAATTCATCTTCATTGAAAGTTTCTACAGTTACGATTACATAACTGCCATCTTCATAATGCGGCAGACGCAGTTCAGCATAATCACTGGCAGCACGAACAAAACCGTTATCCATAAATTCAACACTTGTCGGGTTTAAGCCAGCCTTAATAAGCTGCGGCACTAAATCTACAGCCTTATTTACATCAGTAAAAATAGCCAGTATATCCAAACGATACGGGCATAAAGGCAGTAACTTCAATGTTGCTTTAGTAATTATGCCAAGTGTTCCTTCACTGCCCATTATCAGTTGTTCTAAGCAATAACCTGTACTGCACTTTTTCAAACGACCGCCAAGTTCAACTATTTCTCCTGTCGGCGTAACCACCTCTATTGAGTATACCTGATGACGCGTAGTGCCATAGCGTACAGCTTTATTGCCGCCTGCATTTGTTGCAATATTACCGCCGATTAAGCAGCTGTCTGCACTGCAGGGATCTCCTGCATAAAGCAAACCTGCTTCATTAGCTTTCTGCTGAATTTCAGCAGTGCGTGCGCCTGCTTCAACAACCATATACATAGCTTCAGCATTCATTTCAATAATCTTATCCATTCGTTCCATAAGCAGCACAATACCGCCATGTACAGGAATAGCACCGCAAGATACACTTGTGCCAGCACTGCGCGGAGTTACGGGGACAAGATATTTATTAGCAATTTTCATTATCGCAGCTACTTCTTCAGCACTGCCAGGCCAAACAACAACTTCCGGCAAATGATGATAATGCGGATCTGGTTCTTCGTCTGTTTTATAACGTTCCAATACTTCCTGATCATTCTTTACATATTCTGCACCTATAGCACTGCGCAGAGCTTCAAGGACTTCGTCTGTTACAGGATTATACATTGTCATTTTGTTCGACTTCCTTTCTGAATTTATGATAACTGTTGATGTTATTCATTATGTAAAACCAATAAACATCTTGCAATATCAAAGATTGAGTACTTTTCCCGGATTAAGAATATTATTAGGATCCCAAGCTATTTTTATTTTACGCATTAAATCAAGTTCTCCTGCTGGTGTAAACCGCTCCAAGAAATGTGCCTTTTTACTGCCAATACCATGTTCACCGGATAATCTGCCGCCAATAGCATAAGCATAAGTATAAACTTCTTCCGTAAATTGCTTGAGATTATCTTCCCACTCTTTATCAGTTAAATTAAGTTTGCAAAGAACTATATGCAGATTCCCATCACCAATATGTGCATTAATCCGCAGAGGAAACGGATATTTAGCCACTGTTTTGATAATATACTGAATCATATTACTCATTTCATTCACTGGTACTACTACGTCGTCCGTTGTGCAAACTTTGCTTATCAAGCTTACAGATTCCAAGCAATTACGACGCATTGTCCAAATGCGTTCATCAGCTTCCAGTACATCTACCGCTCCGCACTGTTCACAAATTTCGCTTGCAGCCTCCATTTTTCTATCCAGCTCGTCCTCGTTGAAAGTTTCTATTGTAATGATAACGTAAATACCATCTTCAATATGCGGTGCACCATTAAAATCCAAATACTTTGATGTTGTTCTTACATTAGGATTATCCATATATTCAATACTTGTCGGCTCAATGCCAGCCTGTACAAGCTTTGATACAACGCCAACAGCAGCCAGTGGTTCTGTAAAAATCGCCAACATATCCAGCTTATACGGAGGCAATGGCTGTAATTTCAAAGTAACCTGAGTAATAATCCCCAGTGTACCCTCACTGCCTATTACCAATTGCTCCATACAATAACCTGTACTGCATTTTTTTAGCGGCGATCCCAAATCAACTATCTCACCTGTTGGTGTAACAATTTGTACTGCATATACCTGATTGCGGGTAACACCATAGCGAACTGCTTTAATTCCGCCAGCATTCGTCGCCAGATTACCGCCAATCTGACAGCTGTCAGAACTTGACGGATCTCCTGCATAAAGCAAATTCTCTGCCTTTGCCGCAGCCTGAATATCCAAAGTAGGTACACCAGCCTGTGCAACCATATAAAGACCATCTTTATTAAGTTCAATAATCTTATTAAGTCTCTCCATTAAAAGCACTACACCGCCTTTATCGGCAATAGCACCATCAACAATCCCTGTTCCACCGCCACGTACAGTAATTGGCACCAAATATTTATTGCAGAGTTTAACAACGCCAGCAATTTCCTGTGCATTTGCTGGAGCAACTACTACATCCGGCAAATGAAAATAGCGCGTATCTGTTTCTTCATCTGTTTTATAACGTTCAAGCGTTTCTATATCTGTATGTACATAACGCTCGCCTAAAATCTGTGTTAATTCTGCTATAAACTCAGGCGTAACCGGATTATAGGTAAAAGTTTTGTTCATTATAAATCACCTTTATACTCAAATCAGTATATTCATAGTACCTAATACTCTAGTATATTATTTTTATGCATTAAAAACTTTCCCTGGATTCAATATAAGATTAGGATCCCAAGCACGTTTAATTTTACGCATTAAATCAAGTTCGGCAGCAGGAGTAAACTCTTCCATATAAGCAAGTTTCTTTGCACCAATACCATGCTCACCAGCCAAACGGCCTCCTTGTGCATAGGCATAAGCATAAACTTCTTCATGAAAATCATGCACTATTTTTTCCCAGGTTAAATCATCCAAATCGCATTTACAAAGCACAATATGCAAGTTACCATCACCAATATGTGCATTAATCTTTGCTGGAATAGGGAAAGGATATTTACTGCCAATGTGCATTATTTCTTTTATGGTAGCAGCAATTTTATCAACAGGAACTACAACATCATCAGTCAGAGATACTTTGCTTACTAAGCTCACAGATTCCTGACAGCTGCGCCGCATTGCCCAAATACGGTCATCTGCTTCCAAAACTTCTACCGCACCAGCTGTTTCACACAGTTCATCAAGCTGTTCCATCTTCATATCCAATTCATCTTCGCTGAAAGTTTCTACTGTAATAATTACATAAATACCATCTTCATAATGCGGTGCACCTGTAAATTCAAGATAATCAGCACAGGAACGTACATAAGAATTATCCATATACTCTATACTTGTAGGATTCAACCCTGCCTGCATAATTTTAGGTACAACATCCAAAGCATTCACCGAATTATCAAATACAGCCAGCAAATCAAAACGATACGGCGGCAAAGGCTGCAACTTTAATGTCACCTTAGTAATAATTCCCAAAGTACCTTCGCTGCCCATTACCAATTGTTCCATACAATAACCTGTACTGCATTTTTTCAGACGACTGCCTACTTCTACGATTTCTCCTGTAGGCGTAACCATTTCCAAACTGTAAACCTGATTACGTGTCACACCGTAACGAACTGCTTTATTACCGCCTGCGTTTGTTGCCAAATTTCCGCCAATCAGACAGCTTTCTGCACTGCATGGATCTCCAGCATAAAGAAATCCTGCTTCATTAGCCATTCTCTGAATATCTACTGTACGCACACCTGCTTCCGCAATAACATACATTGCCTCAGGATTCATTTCAATAATTTTATTTAAACGTTCCATCAGAAGTACAATACCGCCGCATACAGCTATAGCACCGTCTGCTAAACTAGTCCCACCGCTGCGTACCGTCAGCGGTACGTTGTATTCATTACAGATTTTTACAACAGCAGCAATTTCTTCCGCATTCGCTGGACGTACTACAGCTTCCGGTACACGAAAGCGACGCGGATCATATTCCTCATCTGTTTTATATTGATCCAATTTATCCGGATCAGTCCATACATTTGCCTCGCCAACTGCTGTACGAAGTTCTGCCAACATAGGCTCTGTTACGAGATTATATTGTTTCATTACATTCCCTCCTGTTAAAATCTTTTTATCTCTGCTTTGACTCACTATCACTGATAAGTATAATTTTAATTAAATAAGGCTCTTAATCTATTATTATAGTATAATTTCAATTATTTGTCTGCAATTTAATCGTTAAATAATTTTTTGTTCTTTATCACTATACAAAAATCTTTATTAATTATCTCTATGATTGCAAAAACACCTCTACGTACTTAATAGAACGCAGAGGTGTCGTAAAAAGCTTTATTTTATTTTAGAATTTACGTTCATAGCTGATGCTGACAACTTTGCAGTAATTGTCATACGTATGAGCTCTAGCATAAGCATCTGTATTATGTCCGGCGAAATCAAGACTGCCGATATCCATCCAGGCAAAAGCAAGTGCTAAGCTTTGTTTATCATCATTATAACGGGCACCAAGAGAATAAGTTTGACGATCACCTGTCGGAACCAGGAAATCACCGCCGTCATAAGGAATGGAAGACTCGTCATAAGCATAGCCAGCCATCAAAGTATATTTATCGCTCAACTTATGCTCAACGCCAATAGCATAACGCCAACCGTCTTCCCAATTCTTCTTAGATGAAGAATCTTCTGCAAAACCAGGTATACCAATAACAGACTTATCAAAATATACATTCAAAGCATCATAAGTACTCCAGTTAGTGCGGGTAGCATTCAACTCCACACGGGTCTTTTTATCAAATTTATGGTTATAGCCAAGTGCCCAACTGTCCGGCAAGGTTACACAGCCATAAGCGTTTCCAAATACATCTCCAGAACCGCCAGATAGAGTATTGTAGCCTTTAAGATCTGCTTCTAAAGAATGTTTAATTTTGCTGCGGTAAACTACACCAACTTCGTTCTTTTCATCAAAGGCATAATTAGCAGCAGCATTCCAGCCAAGAGCATAGCTTTCGCCTTCAATCTGTGTTGTACCATTTACTTGTATTTCCGGAGACTTCAAATCTAAATTCTTTTGCAGCTCCAAACCTGCATAGTTGATTTCCGCCCCAACAGCAGCACTCCACTTTTTATCAAATTTATGTGCATAGGTCGGTGTTACGCTTATACCTACCAGTTTAGAGAAGAATGCGTTAGTCGCAACTTTACTATTGCGTTCAAATTCAGACACCATAGCAAAACGCGGGAAAGCGCCCAAGCCAACCCAATCCTTTTCATTCAATTGCTTTACATAATAACTGCCTACAGCCCAGCCTGCATGAATCTTATTTGTTCCAGACTCGTTCCCAGAATCTTTGCCATAAAGCTGATACTTACCATGCGGACTCATATAGGTTGCAGCACTTTTGAAACGTTCACCTTTCAATTTCGTAATAGAAGCAGGGTTATAAGCAACGTTGCCTGCGTCATCTTCAGCAAACATACGTGCACCGCTCATAGCAACACCCTCTGCAGTCCATTCATTTACAGCAAAACCTTCAGCACCTGCACTCTGTGGCAACATTAAAACAGCAGCAGCTCCCAAAGCTAATAAATATCTCTTCATTAAATAGATACATCCCTTCTCAAAAAATTATCTTCCTTTATTGTAACAGTTTTACAAAATATGTATACAATATCTTTTAATTGTTCAATTTAATCATTTGATTAATTGCAAAAAAATAATCCTCTTTATGTACTTCAGGTTTAATGCACCATTACATAAAGAGGCTATTTTCTTTTTATATTAGATTATTTTTTCTTAGCTGCTTCACGACGACGGAAATTTTCTTCCTGCAATCTTCGGACATCCTCCAAAGTCGGTACATTGTATTTTTCCCAGGGCTGGTACTGAATTGTTGTACAATGATGGTAGCTTTCATAGCGCTGCTTGACATCAGCAATGCCTGCTGCTTCTGCCAAATCACGTTTTCCCGCATCACTTAAAGGAAAAGATTCATATGCCTGCGACAGCATCAATGAAGCCTTATTATAATCACCCTGTTCTGCCATACTTTCAGCTAAAAACTTCAAGGCATGAAAACGATAAGGATTTATTCCCACATTTTCTTTCTCATTATCCAACATAGTTTTAGCCTCAGCAACTGCTTTTTCCTCTTCTCCACAGGAACGCAAAAGTTCCAAACGCCTTACCCAAACAGCACCGCGGTCAGCACTGCGAAAAACAGCCTTATATTCACGGCACAATCTATAAGCCTCTTTCAAATAAACCAATGAAGCGTTAGCAGTACCTGTAAGTTTCCAAACAATTTCTGCAATATCACGCAGACACAATACTTTGTGTTCCGCTTCACTTAAACCAAATTCCGGTACATCATCCATATCAGGCTGTACATCCTTAACTGTAGAAAGAACCCTCATAGCACCCTCAATATCTTTAAGTATCAAAAGCATTCGTCCTACATTGCTGCGGCATTTCCAGTCATCATAATCATTTATCAAATTAGGGGGAATTGGATAATCACAGCTGGAAACCTTATGAACATACTCCAGCCACTCTTGCTTTTCCATGGTTCGGCCTCCTCTTTACTCATTACGCAGTAATTTTAAAAACTCCGTTTCATCAATTATTTTTACACCTAACTGCTGTGCTTTCTCAAGTTTGCTTCCTGCTTCAGCACCAGCAACTACATAATCTGTTTTTTTGCTCACACTGCTGCTCACCTTAGCACCTACATCCTGTGCCATCATCTTGGCTTCTGCACGTCCCAAGGAAGGCATAGTCCCAGTAAATACCATTGTTTTGCCAAAAAAAGGATTTTCCTGCTGAACGATAGGTGCAGTATAATTCATTTTTAGACCAGCAGCCTGCAAACGTTCCAATAAATCACGATTAGACGGCACACCAAACCAGGTTACAACGCTTTCAGCAATTTTAGCACCTATATCACGAATCTGTGCAAGCTGCTCTGCTTCTGCCAGTAAAAGCTTATCTATCGAACCATACTCCACAGCCAAAGTACGTGCAACCTTAGCCCCAACATGACGAATACCCAGTGCAAATAAAAGCTTATCCAACTCATTAGTTTTACTTGCTTCCAAAGCCTGCAAAAGCTTATCAGCTGATTTTTCTCCCATACGCTCCAATTTCAGCAGTTCCTCTTTTTTCAGTCCATATAAATCAGCAGCATCTCGAACAAAACCTGCCTCAAGCAGAGCACTAATAACCGATGGCCCACAGCCTTCAATATTCATCGCATCACGACTTACAAAATGTATTAAACCCTCACGTCCTAAAGCAGGACAATGCGGATTTGTGCAGCGAATAGCTGCTTCCGTTCCCTGACGTTCCACTGCCCAACCACATTCAGGACATTTATCAGGTATAATTACAGGCTGTTCTTCACCTGTCCGCTTTTCAGAAACAACTTGCAATACTTCCGGAATAATTTCGCCTGCTTTATTAATAAGTACGCGGTCTCCAATTTTAATATCTTTGGCTTTGATAAAATCTTCATTATGCAATGTTGCACGGCTGACAACACTGCCGCTGAGTTTTACTGGTGTCAGCACTGCTGTAGGCGTCAGCACACCAGTTCTGCCTACACGCCAGTCAATATCCTCCAATACAGTTTCAGCCTGTTCCGGCGGATATTTATAGGCTGTTGCCCAACGTGGGTCTTTTCCTGTAGCACCCAAGATGTTCTGCTGATAAACATCATTAACTTTTATAACTGCTCCATCCGTATCATAAGACAAGGCAGTACGCTTTTCATTAAAGCTGCTGATAAAATCAATTGCTTCATCAATATTTTTTACTACACAATAATTTTCGCTTACTTTAAAACCATAGCGGCTCAATGCAGCTAAAGAATCACTATGCTTATCAAGAGCACCTTCACCTGCAATGTAATAAGCGAAAAAGCTCAAACTGCGGCTTGCTGTTACCTGCGGATCAAGCTGACGTAAACTTCCTGCTGCTGCATTACGCGGATTGGCAAATTCACTTTCTCCCTGCTCTGCACGCTGCTCATTAAGCTGCATAAATGCTTTTCTCGGCATATATACTTCTCCGCGCACATCCAAAAGTTCTGGTACAGCTTCACCCGGCAAAGTTTTCAAAGTCAGCGGAACGGCACGAATAGTTCGTACATTTGCAGTAACATTCTCTCCAATAATTCCGTCTCCACGGGTAGCAGCACGCACTAATTTACCATTCTCATAGATAAGGCTGCAGGCAAGACCATCTATTTTAGGCTCCATTACATATTCTATTTTACTGCCGGCAGGAAGATTACTTTTTACACGTTCATCAAAAGCACGCAACTCTGCCGCAGAAAAAACATTACTTAAACTCAGCATAGGTTCCATATGACGCACTTCAGTAAATTGTGACAGTGCACGTCCACCTACACGCTGCGTTGGAGAATCCTTCGGAATACTATCTGGATATGCAGCTTCAATTTCCCGCAAACGCACTATCAATTTGTCATATTCAGCATCAGTAATCTCCGGAGCATCAAGTACATAATATAAATATTCATTATGACGGATTTCCTTTCGCAGCTGCTCTGCCTCTGCTAAATAAGCTGCTTTTTCCTCGGCAAATAAATTTTGTTCTGCCATTTCGTATTCTCCTTCACAGCAAGATAGATATTTTAAGCAAAAATTTTATCATAAGCTAAATACAACTGTATTATCACAATTTCTGCAATACTGCATATTTAGTCAGCAAACTTCGAATACCTCCACCAACAAAAGCAACCTGAACTTCTTGTCCATCTGGTGTATCCTTAACACTGACAATTGTTCCTGTTCCCCATTTTTTGTGACTTACCTTATCACCGGCACGAAAACTTGCCGAAACATTGCTTTCCTTTGGCATAAAGCTGTTCTGAGGCTGCATAAACCAATTTGCAGTAACATGTTTTACAACCGGCTTAGGTTCATTGGCACGCAGAATAACACGACGTTCCTGCTGACGCTTATATTCATGCAGTAAATTCCGCGGTATTTCTGCCAAAAATCTTGATATTGGATAAGAAAATGTTCTGCCGTAAATCATTCGCATCCTAGCGTTACTCAAAAACAAATTCTTCTCAGCACGAGTAATGCCGACATAACATAATCGACGTTCTTCCTCAATCTCCTCTTCATCACCGCCAAGAGTACGTGCATGAGGAAAAATACCTTCCTCTAAGCCTACAAGAAAAACTGTTGGAAACTCCAATCCTTTAGCAGAATGCAACGTCATTAAGGTTACAGCATCCTCCCCCAGTTCAGTATCATCTATATCAGAAACTAAAGCTACATCAGACAGAAAATTTTCCAAAGTAGCTTCTTCACCATTTCGTGCACTCTTAACCTCAAAGTCTTCAGCAACGCTCAAAAATTCCTGCAAATTTTCTATACGGCTTTGATCCTGAGGCGTATTGCTGCTTTCCAGCTCTGTTAAATAACCTGTTTTTTTCATAATATCATCTAAAAGCTGCTTTACCGACACCTCAGAAGCTTCTTGTATCAATTCAAATAAAATATTGCTGAGCTCATCAAGCTTATTTACAAAACGACTGCTAAGTCCTGGAACTGCATAAGCACCTGTAACAACATCAAACAAGCTTTTCTCATTTTCATTAGCAAACAGTTCCAAGCGAGCCAACGTAGCATCACCAATACCTCTGCGAGGAACGTTTATAATCCGCAGCAAACTCAAACTATCCGACGGATTAAAAATAAGCCGCAAATATGCAAGTATATCTTTTATCTCCTGACGTTCATAGAACTTTGTTCCACCAACTATATTATATGGTATCGAACTTTTCATAAGCATTTCTTCAAAAACACGGGATTGAGTATTAGTACGATATAATATCGCTACATCGCCTAATCTAACTTGTTGTTTCTGCTGTAATTCCTGTATACGTTCTATAACAAAACGTGCTTCATCACGTTCATCTGTAGCACAATAATAAACAATCTCTGTTCCAGTTCCATTATCCGTCCAAAGATTTTTTGGTTTGCGCCCGCTGTTATGTGCAATAACAGCATTGGCTGCATCTAAAACAACCTGTGTACTGCGATAATTTTGTTCCAGTTTTATCATTTCAGCATCAGGATAATCTTTCTCAAAATCAAGAATATTACGTATATCTGCTCCACGCCAACCATAAATACTCTGATCCGCATCGCCGACAACACAGATATTATGATGCTTTCCAGCAAGCAGCTTGGTCAATAAATACTGTGCATGGTTCGTATCCTGATACTCATCAACCATAAGATAATCAAATCTGTTTTGATACTTTTCTCTTACATCAGAATTTTCCTGTAACAATCGCAGCGTAAGCAATAATAAGTCATCAAAATCCAAAGCATTATTTTTTTGTAATTTTTGCTGATAAGCAAGATAGATTTTCGCTGTTTGCTGTTCATGAAAATCTCCCGCCTGCTCTGCATATTTTTCTGGCGTCAACAACGCATTTTTTGCATTACTTATATTCGCACATATTGCAGAAGGCTGAAAACGTTTTTCATCTAAATTCAACTCTTTCAGTACTTGTTTAACCAAATTTCTGCTGTCGCTGCTATCATAAATAGCAAAATTATTACTGTATCCACTCAACTTATCAATCTCATAACGCAATAAGCGGGCACAAAACGCATGAAAAGTAAGCAGCCACACATCTTTAGCAGCAGCTCCAACCATTTTATCAACACGCTCGCGCATCTCTGCAGCAGCTTTATTTGTAAAAGTTATAGCTAAAATTCGATAAGGTTGTACTCCCTGCTGCAATAAATATGCTATGCGGCAGGTCAGCACCTTAGTCTTTCCACTGCCGGCACCAGCAAGAATCAACATCGGCCCATTAATATTTTTTACAGCTTCAAGCTGCTGTTTATTCAGTCCCTGCATTATATCTGTCATTATTAACCTTCTCCATTGTTCTTCATTTAAATACGTCTGTATTTTTTATCAAAAATATATTTAGCTTTATTATTATAACACAAAAAAAGTTTTTAAGCGATATTAGGCAAATCTCCTTAGTCTACTGAAATACTATGAAAATCGTTGAGCCGTTATTTCTTTTATGTTAAAATAGAGCATAATTTATCATTGCAGAGGTGCAACCCATGAATAATTCTAAATCTTTTATATCTGCCAAAGATTTAAGTAAGCTTTGGCGTGCTATTATAGAATTTGATATGCTCAAAGCAGGAGATAAAATTCTCATAGGTCTCAGCGGCGGCAAAGACAGTATGCTGTTGACTGCTATGCTGGCAGAAATTCAAAAATATTCACCAGTCCCTTTTCAGCTTGCCTGTTATACAGTAAATGGCATGTTTGCATCAGATTTTCCTAAAACAAAGCTTGAAGATTTTTGTAATCAGTTTAATATTAAACATTACAGTGATGATATAGATATCATGGCAGCACACGAAAAAAAAGGCGGCAGTCCCTGTTTCACCTGTGCTTATTTCCGTCGAGCCGCAACCAACCGTAAAGCTAATGAATTAGGTTTCAACAAAGTAGCATTAGCACATCATAATGATGATGCAGTAGAAACATTTTTTATGAATCTTGTCACCAGCGGTCAATTACGTACATTTTTACCCGTCACTCCGCTATCGCGCTCTGGCATCACAGTTTTACGTCCGCTTTTATATTATCGAGAACAAGAAATCCGTAGTCTTGTTAATAAACTCAAAATCCAACCTATAAAAAACCCCTGTCCATATGACGGTCATACTATGCGCCAAGATATTAAAGAACATATAGCTGAACTTGATATGTGCTATCCCGATATTTACAACCATCTAGCCGCTGCCATGCGCTTGAGTGACAGACAAGAACTGTGGCCCTCTAAACCAGGAAAAGAACTTTTAGAAAAGTTTCATGCTTTTTGGAACAATAAAAAAAATCTGTAATCTGCAAACTAAAAAGCTGCTGCCTACACATCAATATGATATGTAGGCAGCAGCTTTTTCATCTTAAAATATTAATCTTCCAACTTTTTTATAAAAGCCAACGTTTTATACCAATCAAGACGAGCTTGTTCCAATAATTGACGTACTTGCTGTGCTTCAATATTTTCGCAGCGCAGCAAAACAACAAGACTGGAAAAATCTGCTTGAAGTACAGTCAGCCCTAGATTAGCACAAACACCTTTTAGATTATGAGCCAATCGTTCTGCCTCCTGCCAATTATTAGCAGCTGTAGATTGCTCTAATAGCTTAAACTCCTGAGCTGTCAATAATTTTCGTAAAAAGCGTAAATAAAGCTCTTCGCTATTCATAAAACGTTCCTCTAAACAGCTTCGTATATCAATATTAAGATATTGCGGTAATTCTGTTAAGCGCACTTATTTATAACTCCTTTCTTCAATGCGACAGATACTCACCCATCATCTTTGCCAAGAGTTTCATCTGCAGCGGTTTTATCATATAATCATTCATACCAGCAGCCATTGCTACCTCTAAATCATCAGACCCACTATTGCCAGTCAGTGCTAAAATTGGTATAGTTTGAGCATCAGTACGCTCCATAGAACGAATTCTTCTCGTTGCCTCACAACCATCCATAGCAGGCATTTGCATATCCATTAAAATCATACTTATACTGCCTTCATCTGAACTAGCAAAAATATTTACAGCTTCTTCACCATTAGCAGCAGGCAGAATCTCTATTCCATTTATCGTTAATAATTCAGTAATAATCTCCATATTAACATCATTATCTTCTGCTACCAATACTCGACAGCCAGCAAAGTCTTTCAGCTGAGGCAATACTGATTGTTTATCACCAGCAGACTTCACAATATTAAAAGGTAAAGATATCATTACACAGGTACCTTCATCAACACGACTGCTGATATAAATTGTTCCCTCCATACGCTCTACTAAACTTTTAACTATTGTCATTCCTAAACCTGTACCAGTAACCTTAGGAACACCAAAACGACTGTCACGTTCAAAAGGCTTATAAATCTTTTCTAAAAACTTCTCTGACATTCCACAGCCATTATCACGCACAAGAAATGTATAATATACTCGATTACGTTCGCCGCCTAATTCTCTTCTAACAAGAAAACTTATTTTTCCCTGTGCCTTGGTGTACTTTATTGCATTAGATAATACATTATTTAAAATCTGCTGTAATCCCTGCAAATCACCACTAACAGTTTCATTATCATCCAAAAGCAGCTGCGTGTCAAAAAATCTTTGTTCCAAATCTGCCTGTGCTGCAAATATATCAGCAGTATCTTGAAGCACCTGTTTTATAACAAAGGTTTCCTGAACATGTTCCACCTTTCCATTATCAAGGCGTGCCATTTCTAAAATATCATTTATTAATGTCAAAAGCTGCTGACCCGAAGATTTTATCTTACGAATATATTCTTTGACTTGGTTACAATCATCATTATGCAGCTCTGCAAGCCTCGCCATACCAATAATACCATTTAAAGGTGCTCTCATATCATGTGACATTGCCGAAAAAAACATATTTCTCGACTTAGCATTTTCTCTAGCAACACGCAAAGCATGCTCAGTAACCTGCATATGTTCCAATTCTTTTTGCTTTTCAGCATCTACCTCACGAAAAAAGAAAATTGCTTCATCATCTTTAAGCAATGTGTCACGAACCAACCTTACATTCATCCATTTATATTCATTACCAAAACGCTGACGAAATTCACCGCCAAAATCATAAATATGACGCTTTACTAATTCTTGAATGTTATTTCTGGAGAAGGTTTCAGCAAATTCATCTGCGGCTTCTGGTTCAACAAATCTGAGTACTTGCTGTAACAACTCGTCATAACTGCCTTCCTCTGATAAGGCAACCCCAAAAGTCTCACTTTTAACCAAATAATAACGATCCGTAACAAAATTTACTCTAAATACTGCAAGGAAAGATTTACTCATTACCCTCACGACTTCATTTATACTTTCTACCTGCTTATTCAAAGCATTTTCACGCAATGCCAAGCATCCTGTAAGAAAAAGGAAGATTATCAGTATTAGTATAAACCACTGCATAAGGCTTTCATAATCACCTAAAAGATATTCATAAGGGATAGTAACAACAGAAATCCAACCTTTATCTGATACTGTATAATAAACTCCACGTTTATTACCATCATAATCTACTATATAAGGAACGTTTTCTGATATTCCCTTACGAATTTCTCTAAAAATCTGCTCTACATAAGGTTGCTGCGCCTCTATAGACATATTGCGGTCATTTATAGTAAACATTATTGTTCCGTTAGGATCACACAAATAATAATAACTATGCTCCGGAAGCTGATTATCAACTAACAATGAATTCAGCCTTTCTGGATATAAATTCATCGCCATAACATTGCCTTCACCAAGAGCAACCGCCATAGTAAGCAAACGTTCATTACTTTTTCCATTATGGTAAAGATTGGTATAAGCAACATTATTTTTATTACGCAAAGCAGCCTGATACCATTTTAAGCTTTCTAAATCTGCTTTACTGCTTCCCTGACAGTCTATCAAACGTCCATTAACAACAGCACATATCTCAAAACGCTCTACTTCAGCTGTAGTCTCCATATATTCAGTAAAGCGTTTTAAAGCATGCTCTATTTCTTCATCGGAAATATCTGGACGTATTTTAAGCAGATTTCCCATATTTTGAGCTGCACTGCGTAACAGCGTTTCCTGAGTCTTAAGTCTAGCAGTCTCTTTAATAGCAAAACGTGCGGATATTTCCTGCCCCATTATATGGGAATTTTCCAATATTTTTTCGCGAACAATGTGCAGGCTCAACAAAGATACGAACAGAAAAAAACAAAAAATTCCTAAACTGAATAGAGAAATTTTTATTTTTTTCTGAAACAGCCTAAGATACATACACCCTCCACATCAAATGCTTCTATTATTTATTAATTTATCGTCATACTACTCTTAATTAT
>CAZQQK010000006.1:0-33002 GCA_964595445.1 uncultured Phascolarctobacterium sp. | reverse complement strand
GTATAATATATATTATGAATTATATATATGCTGCAAATCACTAAAGTTTTGCAGCATATGAAAATTTGATAAATATTTATCGTAAAACTATAAAAATTAGGAGTGGAGTGTGTGAATATAACCGTTTATCTTGGTGCTGGTGAACCAGAAGCAGCTTATTTGAAGGTTGCAGCACGTGAGTTAGGTTCTTGGATTGGAGAAAATAATCATAGGCTTGTTTATGGCGGTTCGAAATGCGGCTTGATGGGCGAAGTGGCAGAAAGTGTGCTGCTTGCAGGGGGAGAAGTTATTGGCGTTGAACCACAGTTTTTTATTGATGCTGGTTTCGAATATCCTGCTATTACTAAGCTTATTGTGACTAAAGATATGGCAGAAAGAAAAGCAAAGATGATTGAATTAGGAGATGCTTTTATAGCTTTTCCTGGAGGTACTGGTACTCTTGAAGAAATCAGTGAGGTTATGAGCAAGATTTCGTTGAAGCAACTTACAGCACCTTGTATATTATATAATCTGCATGGTTATTATGATGGCTTAAAAATGCTTTTATCACATATGACAATTATGGGATTATCCAGTGAGGAAAAGCAGCAAGGCATTTATTTTGTGCAGAATTTAGCAGAAATTAAGAAGTTATTGAATAATTAAGAGGTAAAATGATAATTAGAAATGCTACTATAAATGATTTGTCAGCAATTGCTGCAATAGAAGCAGTGTGTTTTCCAGCGGCAGAGGCAGCTTCTGAAAAGGCTTTTAAGGAGCGACTGCAATATTATGCAGATTGCTTTTGGCTTTTATACGTAAATGAAAAGTTTATAGGTTTTATAGATGGTATGCGAACTGATGAGGCAGATTTATCAGATTTTATGTATGAGAATGCTTCATTGCATAAGCCGCAGGGACGATGGCAGATGATTTTTGGTTTGAATGTATTGCCGCAGTATCGCTGCAAGGGTTATGCTGGTTTGCTTATTAAGCATATTGTTGCAGAAGCACGTAAGAGTGGTTGTGAAGGTGTTGTGCTTACTTGCAAGGAAAGACTTTTACATTATTATGAAAAATTTGGCTTTGTGAATGAAGGTATTTCTGCATCAGTGCATGGCAATGTGGTTTGGTATCAAATGCGACTGCGGTTTTGAAGTTATATGAGTGCAAGGAGGTTTTATGTTATGTTGTTTATTGAATATCCTAAATGTTCTACCTGTCAAAAAGCAAAAAAATGGTTAGATGAGCATAATATAGGTTATACTGATCGTCATATTGTGGAAACTAATCCTACTTATGAAGAATTAAAAGAATGGTATGGCAGAAGTGGGTTGCCGCTGAAGAAATTTTTTAATACCAGCGGATTATTATATAAGGAACAAAAACTTAAAGATAGGCTGCCGCTTATGAGTGAGGATGAACAGTTGCAGCTATTAGCAACTAATGGAATGTTGGTGAAACGTCCTTTGATTGTAGCGGATGATAAGGTGCTTACTGGTTTTAAAGAGACAGAATGGGCAGAAAAACTTTTGTAGAGGTTATTATTTGAAGAAAAATAGATGAAGACTATTTTTTCAGGCAAAGTTAATATGTGTTTCTGCAACATTGGCTAAGAAAGAGTTAGATGTTCTGTTGATTATACCTTTTTTAAATTTTAATTTAGCAGTTCTTTGAATTGTGGACAAATAACGAAACGTGTTTTGTAAAAATGTAACAGTTTAATGATAGAACCGCAACAAAAGTTTGAATTTTGCAAAGAAAAGCAGGAGTTTTTTCTTGAACATCGAAATATAAAAGCAAAGGGATAAAGCCGAACCCTTGTTAGAAAAATGGTAGCACCAAAAGTATTTGGCGACATACCAAAGGAGGCATGTATTATGAGCGTAAATGTAAAAGGCAGAAACATTGAGGTTACTCCGGCTTTGAAAGAGTATGTGGAAAAGAAAATTACCAAGGTTACTAAGCAGTTTAAAACTGTAGGTGATATTTCCGCAGTGCTCAAGGTTGAGAAAGGTAATCATATTGTAGAAATTACAGTTCCAGCCAACGGAATTTTGCTGAGAGCTCAAGAAACTACGAAAGATATGTATTCTTCTATTGATTTGGTTGTAGAGAAGATTGAACGTCAGATTCATAAGTATAAAACTCGCTTAATGAAACGGAAATACAGCAATTTTGCAGATTTACCGTCTGTACCGG
The DNA here is from genome assembly GCA_964595445.1 of uncultured Phascolarctobacterium sp. Lineage (GTDB taxonomy): Bacteria > Bacillota > Negativicutes > Acidaminococcales > Acidaminococcaceae > Phascolarctobacterium_A. The sequence continues at coordinate 30,821 of CAZQQK010000006.1, read as the reverse complement.
CAGAACATTCTGCACCTGTTGATGAAGGTGAATTTGAGATTATTAAGAATAAACGTTTTACTATGCATCCAATGACGCCGGAAGAAGCAATTTTGCAAATGAATCTGTTGAATCATGATTTCTTTGTATTCTTTGATCCGGATTTAGGCAGTACTAATGTTGTGTATCGCCGCAAAGACGGCAAATATGGTTTGCTGAGTCCTGAATTGAAATAAGTAATATTTTTTAACTTAAGTTTCACAAAAAAGCATGGGATTTATTCCCGTGCTTTTTGCTTTTTAGCATAAATTCTGTTATAATTTAAAATTAGGTGTATATTCTTTTACCGCACCATATATTTAAGGAGTGATCGTGTTGCTCGAAGGCATTTTAAAGAAAATTTTTGGTGATCCCAATGAGAAAGAAATCAAGAACATTCGTTTAATCGTAGATAAGATCAATGCCCTGGAAAAGGATATGCAAGGACTGAGTTCTGCTAATCTTGCCGCTAAAACTGGAGAATTTAAGGTACGCCTGAAAAAAGGCGAGACATTGGATGATATTTTACCGGAAGCTTTTGCTGTTGTACGTGAAGCTTCTAAACGTGTTACTGGTATGCGTCATTTTGATGTACAGATGATTGGCGGTGTAGTTCTGCATCGCGGCAAAATTGCTGAAATGCGTACTGGTGAGGGTAAAACATTAGTTGCTACTGCACCGGTTTATTTGAATGCCCTGACTGGAAAAGGTGTACATGTAGTAACTGTAAATGATTATCTTGCTAAGCGTGACAGTGAAGATATGGGTCGAATCTATAAATTTTTAGGCTTGGACGTAGGCTTGATTGTACATGATATGGATTTCCCAGATCGTAAGGCTGCTTATGCTGCGGATATTACTTATGGTACAAATAATGAATTTGGCTTTGATTATCTGCGGGATAATATGGTGGTTGATGAAAATCAGATGGTACAGCGTGAGCTGAATTATTGCATTGTCGATGAAGTTGACAGTATTCTTATTGATGAAGCACGTACACCGTTGATTATTTCTGGTCCTGGTGAAAAATCTACTGATTTATATAAGGTTCTTGCTCATGTTGTGAATAATATGACTGAGGAAGAAGATTACACTGTTGATGAAAAACAAAAACAGGTAGCACCTACTGAAAAAGGTATTGCTAAGGCTGAAAAAATGCTTGGCATTGCTAATTTGTATGATAATGAGCATGGAGTAGACTATTCTCATCAGATTATGTGTGCTTTAAAAGCCAAGGCTTTGATGCATCGTGACCGTGATTATGTTGTAAAAGATGGTCAGGTTATCATTGTTGATGAGTTCACAGGCAGATTGATGTTTGGTCGTCGTTTCTCTGAAGGTCTGCATCAAGCTATTGAAGCGAAAGAAGGAGTAAAAGTAGAGCGTGAAAGCCAGACATTGGCTACTATAACTTTCCAAAATTACTTCCGTATGTACAAAAAGCTGGCAGGTATGACTGGTACTGCTAAAACTGAAGAACAGGAGTTCCAGAAAATTTATAATCTGCCGGTTGTGGTTGTTCCTACCAATAAACCAATGATTCGTGTTGATTATCCTGATGTTATTTATAAAACACGTATTGCAAAATATAAAGCAGCGGTTAATGAAATTGAAGAATGTCATAAGTCCGGCCGCCCTGTTTTGGTAGGTACTACTTCTATTGCACAATCAGAAGAACTGAGTGCTATGCTTAATCGCCGCGGAATTCCTCATAATGTATTGAATGCTAAATATCATGAGAAAGAGGCAGAGATTATTTCTCATGCTGGTCAGTATGGAGCTGTTACTATTGCTACCAATATGGCTGGACGCGGTACTGATATTATGCTTGGTGAAGGTGTCCCTGAACTTGGAGGATTACATATAATTGGTACAGAACGCCATGAGAGCCGCCGCATTGATAATCAGCTGCGCGGTCGCTGTGCCCGTCAGGGAGATCCTGGTTCTTCTCGCTTCTTCCTGAGCTTGGAAGATGATTTGATGCGCTTGTTTGGCAGTGACAATATTGCTGGCATTATGGATAAGCTTGGCATGGAGGATGACGAACCTATTGAGCATAAGCTGGTTACAAAGTCTATTGAAAATGCTCAAAAGAAAGTTGAAGCACGTAACTTTAGTATTCGTAAGCACGTTCTTGAGTATGATGATGTTATGAATCAGCAGCGTGAAGTTATTTATTCCCAGCGCCATAAAATTCTGCATCAAGAGGATTTGCGTTCTACAATTAAAGAAATGGTTGACAAGGTTGTAGAACGTACTATGGTTATGTATGCTCCGCCTGAGGTTTATTCTGAGGATTGGGATTTGCAGGCTTTGATAAATTACGCTGAAGATTTTTATGCACCCAGAGGCTTGCTGACTGTTGAATATTTACAGAATTTGAGCCGTGAGGAATTAGCAGAATATTTGCAGAAAGTGGCAGATGAAAATTATCAGGCACGTGAAGATGCCATTGGGCCTGAGTTAATGCGTGAGTTAGAAAATCTTGTTATGCTTAAAGTTGTAGATAATCATTGGATGGAACATCTTGATGCTATGGATATGCTGCGTGAAGGCGTTGGTCTGCGTGCATATGGTCAGAAAGATCCTTTGGTTGAATACAAATTTGAAGCTTATGATATGTTTGAGGCTATGATTGATGCTATTCAGGATGATGTTGTACGTTATATTTATCGTGTTAACGTTATAACTCAGCCGCAGGTTGAAGATCATTTGGAGAGTGCTTCTACCAACAATCCTACTCCTGAGGGAGATGAGGGACAGCTGAATGCTGAACCGGGAGAAAAAGCATAAATTTTTCTCAAAATCTGCTGTAAGAAGTTACATCATATAGCTCTTACAGCAGTAATTAACTAATATTTGCTGAACGAAAGGTTGTGATGAATTTTGTTGATTGAAGAATATAAACCTGAAATCGCTAATCTGCAAGCAAAATTAGAGGAAATGAGGGGATCTCTTTGACATTGCTGTCAAAGAAGATCGTATTGCAGAATTAGAACATAAAATGGGAGATCCTACATTTTGGGATGATCCTGATAAAGCTCAAAAAATTGCTCAGGATGTTAATTCGTTAAAAGAGGAAGTAGATGGATTTCACAAGCTGAGCAGCAGCGTGGGTGATTTGGAAGCTATGCAGGAACTGGCAGCGGAAGAAAATGATGAAAGTCTTATTCCGGAAATGGATGAGCTGTTAGAGCAATGTCGTGCAGAGCTTGAACATTTAGAATTAGGTATGCTTTTAAGCGGTGACTATGATGCTAATAATGCTATTCTGACACTGCATGCAGGTGCTGGCGGTACTGAAGCACAAGACTGGACAAGTATGCTTCTGCGTATGTTTACCCGCTTTGCAGAGCAAAATAGTTTCAGTTTGGAAATGCTTGATTATCAGCCAGGTGATGAGGCTGGTGTTAAGAGTGCTACTATTCAGGTAAATGGTCATAATGCTTATGGTTTTTTGAAATCCGAAAAGGGTGTACATCGTTTAGTGCGTATTTCGCCGTTCGATGCTAATGCCCGCCGTCATACATCTTTTGCAGCGGTGGATGTTATGCCTGAATTGGACGACAACGTTGAAGTTAACATCAATATGGATGAAGTTCGTGTTGATACCTATCGTGCCAGTGGTGCAGGCGGTCAGCACGTAAATAAAACTTCTTCGGCAGTACGAATGACACATGAACCGACGGGAATTGTTGTTCAGTGTCAAAATCAGCGTTCACAGATTCAGAACCGTGAACGTTGTCTGCAGATGCTGCGTGCAAAATTGTATGAATATGAAAAGGCTAAACAGGATGCTTTGGTAAGTGACTTAGCAGGTGACTATCAGAATATTGAATGGGGAAGTCAAATTCGTTCTTATGTATTTCAGCCTTATACTATGGTTAAAGATCATCGTACAAGTTTTGAAACGGGTAATATTCAAGCAGTTATGGATGGAGATTTAATGCCTTTTGTTGAAGCATATCTGCGCAGTCAGCAGAAAAAGGTCTGATAAAGCGAGGTTGTAAACGGTGAAGTTTATAAAAAGCCAATATAATCCATTGCTGATACTAGTGATTGCGGTTGGTCTTGTATTTGCTTTGTGGTTAAACTGTGTTCGTCACGATATTGAACAGCGTAATAATACTGTTGAAATGGCTATGGAATATGAAGGCTTGCGTAAAGTAGCTGCTTTGCAGGGTCTGCCGGAAGAAGACGTGATACTTAAGTTTAAAGAAGCTGGTATCAATTCGCTGATGATTTTTGATACCACACTGGAGCGTTTGACGAAAAAAGGTGAAATTCAGACTACTGTTGGCAGTGAATTGCGTCAGGCGGCGGTTCTTGGAGCTGATAAAGGTGTATTTGCTGCTGTTGCTGCTAAAGATTTAGAGGAAAATGCAGCTTATATCGCTGCTGCTGCAGACAGTTCTGTATTAGCTGATGTAGAACAAGATTTGTATCTGCGTTATGGAGCAGATAGAGTGCAAATTGTAAGTGATAATCCGAGAATCATAAAAGTTAAGGGCAACACAATTCCCCTGCCTGAAGGACGTTATGATGAGCCGCAGGGACTGCTGCAGGCACCTTTAGGACTTTCTGTTAAGGATATAAAAAAGGTTGCGGCTATGGGCTTTAATGTTATTGTTCGTCCGCAAAATTATGTTGATGTTACCGATAAACAGATTGACCACGTTTTCAACAGAATTAAAGCGTCGGGTGTGCAGGTGCGTGCACTTATGCCGTGCGGAACAGAGGTTGTTGGTTATCCGAATAAAATAAAGCATTTGGGAGAACGAATGCAGGAAAATGAAATGACTCTTGTGATGCTGGAGCATTATACCCAGTTGCAGTTTGCTAAGATTGATGGGCTTCTTCCATTAGCAGAATTTAATAATTATAAAGCTGCACGTTCTTATGTTATAGATCCTACCGAGCAAAAGAAAATCAGTGTAGGAGAAGCTTTGCGTAGGTGGGCTTTGACAGATGAAGAACGCAATATAAGAGTAAATTATATTCGACCGTTTCTGATGCCGGAAAATGGTCAAGATATTTTAAAAACCAATTTGCGTTATGTTAGTGATATTAAGGCAAGCGTAGAAGCAAGAGGTTATCAAATTGGCAGTACTGGTGTTTTTTCTGCTAATCAGACTGGTGACTTTAAGCCGTATTTTCCTGCAAAAGTAAGTTTTATTCCAGTGCTTCTGGCAATTATTGCTGGTGTTGTACTGTATCTTAATTTATTGTTCAGCTTTAGTTTTAAGCAGCAGATTGGCTTATGGGGACTTTTTTCGGCTGTATGTTTGTTACTGCTTTTTGTGGGACGTGGTTTATTAACACGTCAGCTGTTGGCGTTGGCTGCAGCTGCTGTTTTCCCCGTACTTTCTATGAGTGTGCTTTTCGGAATCTGGGATAAAAATAAGACGGACAAACATTCTCTTTTGGCTGTTTGTATAAAGGCAGTATGGCAGTTAGCGTTAGCAGTGATCTTATCTTTAATAGGAGCTGTTTTTTTGTCAGCTATTTTGACAGACAGCCGTTTTATGTTGGAAATAGATATTTATCGAGGAGTTAAACTTACCTTTATTCTGCCAGTACTTTTAACTGCTGTGCTTTTTATAAAACGTTACGATTTACTGAATGTAGTGGGCAGAGGACTGCATGTATTATGGACACGCTTTAATGGTCTTTTAGATACAGGCTTAACTTTCCGTCATGTAGCTGTACTTTTCGTATTTCTGTTTGTTGCTTATTATTTTGTTGGCCGCAGCGGACACACTGGTGGTGTACCTGTTCCTGCAATAGAATTAAAAATGCGTGCTTTTTTGGAGCAGGTTATGTATGCGCGTCCTCGTGAAAAAGAATTTATGATTGGACATCCTGCTTTTTTCCTGACAGTTTTAGCAGTTTATCGTTGTGCACCGCGTTGGTGGCAATTTGTTCTGACATGTGCAGCTGTTATTGGACAAGGAAGCTTAGTGCAAACTTTCTGCCATATGCGTACACCTGTGATTATGAGCTTTATGCGAGCGGTTGACGGTTATTTTGTAGGTATTGTATTCGGTGTATTAGGAGTTTTGTTTATAGGAGCGTTATTGCCGTTGGTAAAGAAATTGAGAAGGAGATACCTTGAACAATGAGTAAGATTGTGATTTCCGGATATTATGGGTTTGCTAACGCCGGAGATGAAGCAATGCTGACTGCAATCGTTAAAGCTTTACGCAATACAGAAAAATCTGTGGAATTGACTGTGATTTCGGGTAATCCTGTTGTAACTGCTGCAAAATATAAGGTTAATTCTATTCATCGTTTCAGTTTTATAGAAATATTTACTACTTTACGAAAGAGTGAGTTGCTTTTAAGTGGAGGCGGCAGCCTTTTGCAGGATGTTACAAGTAAACGCAGTTTGCTGTATTATTTATCTATTTTAGCTTTAGGTATCGTTCTCAATAAAAAAGTTATGCTGTTTGGTCAGGGAATAGGACCTATACATAGTCGTTTTCTGCGTAAACTTACTAAATTGGTTTGCAGTCACGTTAATCTTATAACGGTTCGTGATCAGGACTCGCTTTATGAGCTGCGGCGTATAGGTGTTCCTACAGAAAAAGTTCAGCTGACAGCTGATTCTGTACTTACACTGCCGCAGGAAAGCAAGGATAAAGGGAAAAAGCTGCTTGTGGATTTTCACATACCTGAAGATAAGCTGCTTATAGCGATAAGTGTACGTCATTGGCAGGATGATGACAGATATCTTTTGGAGCTGGCAAAAGCAGCAGATATATTAGCACAGGAATATCAAGCACATATTGTACTTCTGCCATTGCAGTATACTGTTGATGTAGAGGCTTGTAAGCGTTTGCAGAATTTTATGGGACAGCAAACTAACAGTACGGTTTTTGAAACGGATTGTGATACAGAGCAGTTCTTATCTCTTATGGGGAATTTTGATCTGCTGATAGGGATGCGGCTTCATGCTTTAATTTTTGCTGCGGTAATGGAGCTTCCTTTTGTAGCAGTTTCCTATGATCCTAAAATTGATGGTTTTATTAAGGATATAAATGGAATCAGTGCTGGTCATGTCGACAGTTTACAGTCTGTCCAGGTTGTTAATGCTGCACACAAAGCATTATCGCCGGAAAATACTGTACATGGGATGCTGGATAAACTTCGTGACAAGGCTTTGCTGAATGCACAGGAGGCATTTAAGCTTTTGGAGTGACGTGATTTGAGAGGAGATTGAGGTTAGTGCTGAGAATGGTTGATGTAAGCAAGGTTTATCCTAGTGGATCGAAAGCTTTGCGTGATGTCAATGTACATATAGAGCCTGGCGAATTTGTTTTTGTTGTAGGACCTAGCGGTGCTGGTAAGTCTACCTTTATCAAAATGCTGTTCCGTGAGGTTTTACCGACTGCGGGCAGCATTTTTGTTAATGGTGTAGATATTTTATCACTGAATCCAAAAGAAATTCCTTATTTGCGCCGTGAACTAGGAATTATTTTTCAGGATTATCGCTTGTTGCCAGATCGTACTGTTTATGAAAATATAGCCTTTGCAATGCAGGTTATTGAAACTCCGCACCGCAAAATTAAGCGCAGAGTCCTTAATGTATTGGAGCTTGTGGGCTTGCGTCATCGTGCCAATGCTTATCCTAATGAGCTTAGCGGCGGTGAACAGCAGCGTATTGCTATTGCCAGGGCTATAGTAAATGATCCTATTTTGGTTATTGCTGATGAACCTACAGGTAATCTTGACCCCGAGACCAGCTGGGATATTATGGAAATTTTTAAAGAAATAAATGATACTGGCACAACTATTGTTATGGCTACGCATGATAAGGAAATTGTTGATAATATGGGAAAACGTGTTATAGCGATTGAAAATGGACAGATTGTCCGTGATGAAGCGAGCGGGGTATATGGCTATGAGCTTTAGTACGAAAGAGTATTTTGTTAAAGAAACTTATAAATCTATTAGACGTAATGGATTTATGAGCTTTGCTTCCATATCTACTGTAGCTGTATCTTTATTGGTTTTGGGGATGTTTTTGCTTATTTTTCTTAATACCAATAATTTAGCTAAATATTTGGAAAGTCAGGTTCAAATATCTGTTTATATGCAGGATGATGCAGGCGAAGAAACCTTGAATGCTGTGGAAACGAAACTGAAAGAAATGCCTGGAGTTGTTAAAGTGACTGCGGTAAGTAAGGATGAAGCGTTAATACGTTTTAAAGAACGTCTTGGAGATCAGGAGCAACTGCTGAACAGTTTAGGAAAAGAAAATCCTTTTCCTAACTCCTTTGATGTTCAGGTGGACTCTCCTGAGCGGATTAAAGCTATTACGCCGGCTATTAGTGAGCTGCCAAAAGTGGAAACAGCTAAGTTTGGACAAGAGGTTGTGGAGCATTTATTTTCTTTAACTAAAATTCTGCGTTTTGGCGGTATTATACTTGTTGTTTTTCTTGCTATGGCTACCTTATTTATTATCTCTAATACTATACGGCTTACTGTATTTGCACGCCGTAAAGAAGTTATAATTATGAAGTATGTAGGTGCAACGGATTGGTTTATTCGTTGGCCGTTTTTGCTTGAAGGAATGACATTGGGATTTTTCGGTGCGGTAATTGCTTCAATATGTATTAACAGTATGTATTCAGCTCTTTTAGCTAAAATTCATGCGACGTTGGCATTTTTGCCTTTGCTGCCGACCTCCCCGTTGTTGATATATACGACTGTTTTTTTGTTGGCAGCAGGAACGGCAATAGGTGCTTTAGGCAGTTATATTTCTCTGCGTAAGTTCTTACGTGTCTGAAGGAGGCGGAAGAATGCAGAAGAAAAAACTTGTTGCTGTATTGTTGGCACTTTGTGTGACAGTGCTGCCGTTGTGCACAGCTACTGGTTTTGCTGACAATGCAGATGATAAGCGTGCAGAGCTGAACAATGTCCGCCAGAGGATGGAGAAAATGCAGGAACGTAAGGCTGCTGCACGGCAGAGAGCTGAAAGTGCTAATGCACAGCTTTCAGAAGTTATGACTAGTTTGAATGCTTTGCAGATGCAAGCTAATGAATTACAGAAAAAAAGCAATAGCTTACAGGAAAAGATTGATGAGAATCAATTGCAATTGACAAAAAAACAACAGGAAGTAGATAAACGAATACATATTTATCAAAAGCGTTTGCGTGATATTTATGTTAATGGACAGATAAATTATCTGGATGTGCTTTTGGGTGCTAAAGATTTCAGCGACTTTTCTTCACGTATGTATTTGCTGCAAAAAATTATCAGCAGCGATTTAGCAATGTTGGATCAGCTGAAAAAAGATTTTGATGAAATAAATAGTCGTAAAAAGCTTTTGGCAGCTGAAATGAAAGAAATACATGCTGCGCAGACAGAGCTGGAAGCTAAGAAGAGCAGAGTAAACAAATTGCGTGAACAAAGAGCACAGGTTCTTTACAAAGCACAGGAAGATGAACAGTCCAGCCAGGCAGAATATGATCGGTTGCTGGCAATTTCTGAAAATATTGCTGCTATGCTGCGTAATTTGGAAAATAGTGGCGGCGGTGCTTCCGAAGAAAGTGGCGGCACAGGAAAGTTTATGTGGCCGTGTACAGGACCGATTACCTCTTATTATGGTTGGAGAACTCATCCTATTTTTGGAACGACCAAGTATCACAGCGGTATGGATATTGCTGTCGATACAGGTACACCGATTCATGCAGCTGACAGTGGCACGATAGTTTACAGTGGTTGGCTTGGTGGTTATGGAAACTGCGTTATGATTGATCATGGTGGTGGACTTGTAAGTTTGTATGCACATAATTCAGAGTTAAATGTTAGTGAAGGTCAATATGTAACAAAAGGAACGGTGGTTGCTTATGCTGGGAGTACTGGGTATTCTACCGGACCGCACTGTCATTTTGAAGTGCGTTTGCATGGGGAATTGACAGAGCCTTTGAATTATTTACCCTGAGGACAGCAAACGGAGGCATAAAGATTGATAAATAGAAAAAAATGGCGGACGGCAGCTTGCTGCTTGGCAACAGCTGTGGTTACTGTTCTGACTGTAATTGCAGCAGAAACGGTTCTGTTTAACAGGCTGACTGGCAGTGCTTCTGAATCAGTTCGCTTTTTGCGTACAATGAATCTTTTAAAACGTAATTACAATGGAGATATTGATAATCATAAGCTGTTTGACGGAGCTATTAAAGGAATGGTAGAAGCTGTTGGAGATCCATATACAGTATATCTTGATCGTAAAGATTATAATCAGCTTAGTGAAATGACAGAAGGAACTTTTGGCGGTATCGGTATTGTTTTTGGTAAACGTGGAGATGATTATGTTGTTATTTCGGCGTTGCAGGATAACCCTGGAGCTTTGGCTGGTATAAAAAGCGGCGATATTATTACGGCGATAGATGACAAACATACACGTGATTTGAATATGGAGCAGGTTGCCAATGCAATTCGTGGTAAGCAGGGAACTGAAGTTACTCTTGAACTTAAAGATAAAGATGGAAGTCTGCGAAAAGTTAAGGTTATACGTGCTGAAATTAAGAATCCTTCAGTTGGAGGTCAGTTACTTTCGAATAATAAAATAGGCTATATACGTATAGCTGTATTTAACGAAAGTACTGGTGCTGATTTTGTGAAAAAATATCAAGAACTGGAGCAGCAGGGAATGAAAGCTTTAGTTCTTGATTTACGCGGTAATCCTGGAGGAATTCTTGATGCTGGTGTTCAGGTTGCGGGTAAGTTAGTCCCTAAGGGGCCGATTGTGTCCGTAATTGATAAAGCTGGCAATAAGTATGTGGAATATTCTGAGCTGAAAGAGATAAAATATCCTTTGGCAGTATTGGTGGATAATGGCAGTGCAAGTGCTGCTGAAATTGTTGCTGGAGCTGTAAAAGATACTAAAAGTGGTACTTTATTTGGTGTAAAAACATTTGGCAAAGGCAGTGTACAGTCTGTTTATAGACTAGACAACAGTACAGCAGTAAAAATTACAGTAGCAAATTATTATACCCCATCTGGTGTATCTATTCATAATGTAGGTATTGAACCAGATGTAAAGGTGGAATTGCCAGAAAATGCTGCTGTTGATGTACAGTTAAAAGCGGCAGAAGATTTTTTGCTTAAACAGCTGTAGAAACTTATAGCACCGGTCTTTGAACCGGTGCTTTTTGTGTAGACTGAGAGGTTATAGATGAAAAGGATATTTTGTTTGTTGGTTGGTTTGCTGTTGACTTTTTCTTATAACGCTGAATGTAAAGAAAAGTTTTTATTGGGTGTTGAACGCTTGGATGAACCAATTTCCCAGGAAATACTGATTGGCAAACGACTTGCTTTGTTTACTAATCAGACTGGAGTAGACAGATATTTACGCAACAGCGTAGATTTAATAAAGGCGCGTTATCAGCTTAATGCTGTTTTTGTACCTGAACATGGATTATTTGGAGCCATTGCTGCTGGAGAAAATGTTTCAGAGCAGGAATATCAAAAAATACCTGTATTCAGTCTTTATGGAGCGACACGCAGACCAACAAAGACAATGCTGGAAAATGTTGATGCAGTTGTAGTTGATATTCAAGATGTAGGTATTCGACATTATACATATTTTTCTTCGTTAGCTTATATAATGGAAGCCTGTGCAAAAGAGAAAAAGTGTGTAATTATATTAGACAGACCAAATCCGTTAGGTGGAGCAATGCAGGGTCCTGTCTTAAAAAAAGAAAACGAAAGTTTTATTGGTTTATATCCACTTCCTCTTAGACATGGATTGACAATAGGTGAATTTGCTCGTTATATAAACAGTACACAGAAGATAAACTGTCAATTGGAGGTTATTCCGATGATTGGCTGGAAGCGTTCTATGCTGTGGTGTGATACAAAGCTGCCATGGGTTATGACATCTCCTTTAATTCCTACTGTTGATACAGCCTTACTTTATGGAATAACTGGTGTCTGTGGTGATAGTAATCTTTCTGTTGGAATTGGGACAGCAAAACCTTTTTTCTTTATAGGTGCACCTTTTGCTGATGGACAACAGGTTAAAGCTGCACTTGATGCTTTAAATTTACCTGGAATAGCTTTTAGGGCAGTTAGTTATATTCCATGCTATGGGGCTTATAATGGTGAACTTGTCCAAGGTGTAGAAATTTATCTTTTAGATAAGCAGAACATAAATGCAGCAGAATTACAGTATCAGATTTATTATACTTTTCGTAAGCTTTATCCAGATAAAATAGTGACTCCGAAAAGAGGTTATAATCAGTCTGGTTACAAAATAGATATTGCTCTTGGTGAAAGCAGTATGCGTGATGGTGATAGTCCTGAAATAACTTTTTTACGCTGGAAACAGGAATGTGCAGCTTTTGCACAACAAGTACGGCCATATTTGCTTTATAAATAGACTGAAATTTTACAAAGATTTCTTATATTTAGCAGGATATCTGTAGATAAACAAAGAACATCTATAATCATTATAATGTTGAAAACAAGGAGTGAAGTTTAATGAATATGGAATTGGAAGCTTTAAAGGAACGCAGAAGTATACGCAAATATAAACCTGATATGGTGTCGCAAGAGCTTATAGATCAGGTGATAGAAGCAGGTTTATATGCTGCCAGTGGACATGGCACTCAAAGTACTATTATTGTCGCTGTAACCAATAAAGTTATGCGTGATAAATTATCTCAGATGAATCGTGAAATTTTAGGAGCAAAAGTAGATCCGTTTTATGGAGCTCCGGTTGTATTGATTGTACTTGGACCTAAGAGCAGTAAGCACACACCGTATGATGGCAGCCTTGTTATGGGAAATTTGATGCAGGCAGCATATGCACTTGGTTTGGGAAGCTGTTGGATTAATCGGGCTAAGGAAGAATTTGATACAGAGTATGGCAAGCAGTTGCTAAAAGAATGGGGGATCGAAGGTGAGTATGAGGGAGTAGGCCATTGTATTCTTGGTTATATAGATGGAAATATTCCTCCTACTGCTGCTCGTAAGCCTAATAGAGTTTTTTATGTAAAATAAACTGCTGAAGTGTTTAAAAATTTTTCGAAAAAACATATATAAACAGTTGACAAACGGCAGATAATAATGTAGAATGAGCTTAAATAAGGGATAGAAGAGAAAATAGATTTTCAAGCAACTGAATAATGGAGACTGAGTGAATTTGAGAGAAATTTTACTCAGTCTTTTTTGCTTTTTATGTACTTATTGATTGCTAAATAAAATTAGTATCTTTTAGTACAATATAAATCAATAAAGACTGATTGAGGTGCCTGCCTATGGCAGGGTAAATTAGGGAAAGCAGTGCAAATCTGCTACGGTCACGCCACTGTGATGCTTCTAAAATTAAGAGTGTATGAGAGAGAAGTTGAGTCAGATCGCAGCCTTGGTCATGTTATATATTTCTGCGAGAGACGGAGTGTATACGAGTTATCTGATGTATTTTCGGGTAAACGTATCCTTTTCCGCTCAGGTAGAAAAGGATATTTTCATATGTGCTGATGTCCGGAAATCATTGCAGTAAAATATCCTGCATTTGTTATCTTTTTGAAGAAAGTTGTATAAAATGAAAGGAGCTTAATTATGAGTGTTGAACTCTATGCATTATTTTCTTATGCATTTACTGCTGCAATTGCTCTGGTTATGATTGGTGCAGTAGTTCTTCTTAACAAATTGATGGGAAATAGTAACAATGAAGGGGGAATAAATTAACTATGGATGCAGGTATTGCAGCACAATTATTTCCAGGCATAGCATCTTTTATGGTGCAGGATACAACAATAGCAGGTGCTAGAATTGCACTTATTGTTTTTGGTTTCATTTTAGCTTATTTAGGGTTTAAACGTGTACTTGAGCCTTTAATTATGGTAGCAATGGGAGTTGGTATGATTTGTATCAACTGTGGTGTTTTATTTTTAGATGGTGGTAAGCTTGGTACCTTGTTTTTAGATCCTTTGGTTTCAGACCCAGCTAAATTGGTTGATATTATGCAGATTAATTTCTTGCAGCCGATTTATAACCTTACATTCAGTAACAGTTTAGTTGCCTGCGTAGTATTTTTAGGTGTTGGGGCAATGTGTGAAATAGGTTTTATTTTAGCAAATCCCTGGACTTCAATTATTATTGCTATATTTGCAGAAGCGGGAACTTTTGCAACACTTGTACTGGGTGTACATCTTGGGCTGACACCTCCTGAGGCAGCAGCTGTTGCCTCTATTGGTGGAGCGGATGGACCTATGGTTTTATTTACCTCTTTGATGCTCGCACCGCATTTGTTTGTACCTATATCTGTAATTGCTTATCTATATCTGTCTTTGACTTATGCTGGTTATCCTTGGCTGGTTAAACTTTTAATACCAAAGGCTCTTCGTGGCAAGGATATTTTGTACTATTCTCCAGAAGTACCTAAAAATAAGAAATTTATTTTTATCCTAGTATGCTGTGGTCTTTTATGCTTACTGCTGCCAATGGCTGCTCCTTTGATTATGTCTTTCTTCTTGGGAATGGCAATCAAGGAGGCAGAAATTGTACCTTATCAGGATTTGGTTGAAAATACTTTACTTTATGTAGGAACATTGATGTTGGGATTGCTGCTTGGAACTTTGTGTGAAGCTTCTACTTTGCTGAATCCTAAAGTTGCACCATTGATTGTACTGGGAATTTTAGCTTTGGCTGTTTCTGGCGCAGTGGGTATTCTTGGCGGTTATATTGTTTATTGGTTTAAGAAAGGTGACTTTAACCCAGTTGTGGGTATTTCTGGTGTATCCTGCGTGCCTACTACAGCTAAAATTGCACAACATGCAGCTGAAGATGAAGATCCTTTTGCAGTTGTACTTCCTGTTGCAATGGGGGCAAACATTGGCGGTGTAATTGTTTCGGCTATTGCCTGCGGTGTGTTTATTGCTACCATTGGTCTTGTTAAATAATATATTGAGAGTTTCTTATGAAAATACAGTTTCGACAATTTGATGTATTGAAATCTACAAATACTACTGCAACAGCTGCGGCAGCATTAGGGGCACCTGAGGGGACTGTAATTGTTGCTGCTCGGCAGGAAGATGGTCACGGACGAATGCAGCGAATTTGGTGTTCACCACTTGGAGGTTTGTGGTTTACAATTATTCTGCGTCCGCATATAGATCCACAATATGCGGCACAGATTACTCTGTTGGCTGGCGTTGCTGTAACACTTGCACTAAGAAAGCTGTATGAAACGGACAGTATAAAAATAAAATGGCCAAACGATTTACTAATGCAAGATAAAAAAGTCTGCGGAATTCTTTCGGAATTACAGCTTGATGTGAATGGCGATATTGATTATATAGTTGTTGGTATAGGAGTTAATGTTGCTCTTAAAACAGAAGACTTTTCTCCGCAAATAAGAAGTTCTGCAGCTTCGCTGAATGAAAGTTTGAAAAAATCTTTTACTACTCAGGAGGTCTTGCGTGAAATTATGGTGGAATTTGTTGAACTTTATCAAGAATGGCTGAAGCAAGGGGCGCTAGCTGTTATAGAAAAATGGCGAAAGCTTAATTGTACTATAGGCAGAAATGTATTAGTAAAGGATAACGATAAAATTATTTTTCAAGGTATTGCAGCTGATATAGATGAGCGAGGTGCGTTACAGGTGCGTGATGCACAGGGAAAGAGTAAAAGCTTTAACTTTGGTGAAATAAGTATACGCTGAATGATTTCTGTAGTTGGGAGAGGAAGTGTTTTTTATATGACAGTAGCTCAGAGTCCGGATATTTTGGAAAATAGTATCAACAGTCCAGGAACAGCAGCAATGCTGCTTGCACTTACGCAGACCATCTACGATGAAGATTGCATTAAAAAAATGGTGGCAAAAAAAGGACTAAAAGCAGTAGTAACGGAAGTAGGAGGGAAAACTACTTTTTATGATTTCAATGAAAAAATTAATCGAGCTGTAATTGGAGCCTGTTTAAATTCAAATGTAATTGAAAAAACAAGCAATGATATCCATGCTGTTATACATGCAACGGAAGAAGCAAAAAAAGGTTTGTTGGTTAGTGTAAGCACGAGCGCCAGTTTAGCTATGAAAATAGCTATTGTGAGAAATGAACATTGGATAGCGGTTGCCTTGTTTGGTAAGTCTGCACTGCACTATATGACGAATCATGATCGTGCAGGATTGGGTGTAATGCATATATAGTCGGACTGAAAATTATTAAAATTGCATAATGGTGATAGAGAGAATGAGTTTGCTGTTCAGCACTATTCTCTCTTTTTTTGTCCGATTTATTATATGAGGTTTTCTTAATTCAGAAAGGAGAGACCATAATGGAGTTTAAAAAAGTTACCCGTGAGTGGGACACTCTGAAACAGGACACTTTGGAGCGTATGAAGAATGCTGCTCCACTGGTTAAGGAAGGGAAAATCGTTGATGCCAAAGATGCTGTTTCTTTATTAGAAACAGTTATAAAGCCTTATGATAAGGTGAATATCGAAGGCAACAACCAAAAACAAGCTGATTTTTTAGCTAAATGTCTATGCCAGGTAGACTCTGCTAAAATTCATGATTTGCATATGGTGCAGTCTGTATTGACTTTGCCAGAACATTTAGATGTATTTGAAAAAGGTATAGCTAAAAAACTGGATATGTCTTTTTCAGGGCCGCAGGCTGGAAGAATTGCACAGTTTTTACAGGAAGGAAAGCTGGAACTTGGAGCAATTCATACATACTTAGAATTATATGGCAGATACTTTGTAGATCTTACTCCGCGTGTCGCTTTGATAGCAGCTACTAAAGCAGATAGTAATGGTAATTTGTTTACAGGTTTCAGTACAGAAGATACACCTGCTATTGTTGAAGCTACTAAGTTCCGTCAAGGTATAGTTATTGCACAGGTTAATGAAATTGTCGATGAACTGCCTCGTGTAGATATTCCTGGTGACTGGGTTGATTATGTGATTCAATCTCCTAAACCTTTTTATATTGAGCCTTTATTTACTCGTGATCCAGCGCTTATTACAGATGCACAAGTTCTTAAAGGAATGATGGCTATTAAGGGCATTTACGGTGAGTATGAAGTAACTTCTCTGAACCACGGCATTGGTTTTGATACTGCTGCTATTGAGCTTTTGCTGCCGACGTATGCTGAAGAACTTGGGTTAAAAGGAAAAATTTGCAGAAACTTTATTTTGAACCCACATCCCACTCTTATTCCGGCTATTGAAACTGGTTGGGTAGAATCAGTTCACTGTTTTGGTGGAGAGTTAGGTATGGAAGATTATGTAGCTGCTCGCAGTGACATATTCTTTGTAGGGCCAGATGGTTCAATGCGTTCTAACCGTGCATTTTCTCAAACTGCTGGCCATTATGCAATTGATATGTTTATTGGTGGTACTTTGCAAATAGATCCATATGGCAACAGTTCAACTGCTACGGCAAACAGAGTAGCTGGGTTTGGCGGTGCACCTAACATGGGGTGTGATCCTAAGGGCCGTCGTCATTCTTCTGGTGCATGGCTTAAATGTGGAGAGGAATATGCACTTAATAAAGAGCTGTGGGGACCTGTACATCGCGGTAAACGGCTTGTTGTGCAACTGGCAGAAACATTCCGTGAAAAACTTGCTCCTGGCTTCGTAGAGGAATTAGATGCGTTTAAGCTGGCGCAGAACGCAAATTTGGATATTGAACCAGTGATGATTTATGGTGACGATTTAACTCATATCATTACTGAGGAAGGAATTGCTTATTTGCCTAAATGCCGCAGTATGGAAGAACGTACAGCTGCTATTCGCGGTATAGCTGGATTTACTGAGGTCGGTATGAAAGCTGATCCTAAAGAAACTAAACGACTGCGTGAACTTGGTATTATCAGGACTCCGCAGGATTTAGGAATCGATATGAGCCGTGCAAATCGTTCTATGCTTGCTGCTAAGAATGTACATGATTTGGTTGAATGGTCTGGTGGTTTATATAATCCGCCTGCTAAATTCAGAAATTGGTAAAAGGAGGAGCATAAAATGGCATTGCAAAATTTGGAATTTGATTTTGAATCTGCAAATACCCAAACTATTAACCCTGAATGGTCACATATGGGAGTAACAGGTTCGGGTGATTTGGAAGTTATGTTTACTAAAGCTGATTTGGGCGGTAGGGTTAAGGCGAAGATTTGTACTCCAGTTAAGGGATTTGATGCTGTTTGGGAAAAAATGTTGGGCAAATTTATTAATGATACTGGCGTAGGCAATATTATTATAGAAATTAATGATGATAATGCAACTCCTATTGTTGTATATATGAGACTGCGGCAGGCTTTGGCAGAAGCTACTGCAAAGGAGGCTGAATAAAATGAAAAATTGGAATGAATTAGAAAGTAGCAGCTTCTTTGATGCTAGTGCTCGTGAACGTGCTTTGGGAATATGTGACAAAGGCACTTTTACTGAACTGTTGGATCCGCATGATAGTTTTGAAAGTCCGCATCTGCCTGTTTTAGGTACAGCTGTTGAATTTGATGACGGTACTGTTACTGGTGTTGGTCTTATTGGCAAGCATCCCGTATTTGTTGTATCAATGGAGGGAAAATTTATTGGCGGTGCTATTGGTGAAGTTAATGGAGCTAAAATGGTTAATACATTGCGTTTAGCTCTGAAAACTGCTAAAGATATTAAGGCTTTACATTCAGATGATTATGCTGCACGCCGTCCAATGATAGTTATCTCTTTTGAAACAGGTGGTGTTCGTCTGCATGAAGCTAATGCTGGCTTATTGGCACATGCTGAGGTTATGGATGCTATACAGGATTGCCGTCATATTCTGCCGATAGTAGCTGTTGTTGGTTCTAAGGTTGGTTGTTTTGGCGGCATGGGATTTGTTGCTGCTGCAACTGACGTTATCGTTATGAATGAAGAGGGTCGTATAGGACTTACTGGCCCGGAAGTTATCGAGCAGGAAATGGGTAAAGATGAGTTTGATGCTTCTAATAAAGCTTTAGTATATCGTACAACTGGTGCAAAGCATAAATATATTATTGGAGATTGCAATTATTTAGTTGAAGATACTATTGCAGCTTTTAAAGCAGCTTTGGCTGAAATTGCGGATATTTCAATGGATGATATTGAGAAAATGCGCCGTATTGGTTCTTTGCAGCTTGTTCAGGAGCAGCAGGGATTAGTTAAATTGATTGCAGATATGCAGCCTAAGGATTCTATGGATTTATGGAAATACTATGGAAATGATAATCCGAGCGAGCTGCCGGAAATTTCTGTTGCAGAATTCCTTAAAGTTGTAAAACGCAGAATTCGTGCATGATAGAAGGAGGTAAAAAACATGGATGAAATGGATAACACTATGATTGGTCGTGGTCGTGATGCGATTGAAATGATTGTAGACCAAGGCTCCTTCGAAGAAAATAGAATTGGAACAGCAGAGTTTGAGGCAGATTATGGTCCAGGTGCAGTTGTTGGCAGTGCTATGTTGAAAGATGAAATTATAACTGTGATTGCCAACGATGCCTATGCTTTCAATGACCGCTTTCCTGTTGTTTTTGGCGGTGTAATTGGTTTGGAAGAAGGCTATAAGATGGCTACTGCTGTATATAGGACGATGGAAGCAGATAAAGATAAACCGGCAACTGCAAAACGTCCAATTGTTCTTATTGTAGATACTCCGGGCAATGGTCCTGGAAAACTTGAAGAAATTGCTGGTATGAATAAGGCAACAGGAGGGTATCAGCTTGCTCTTGCTGAAGCCAGAAAGGCTGGACATCCTATTGTAGCAATGGTTATTGGCAGAGCAATTTCAGGTGCTTTCTTGTGTCATGGATTACAGGCTGATCAGATTTTAGCTTTGTCTCCTGAATTTGGAACGATGATTCATGTAATGCCGCTGACTTCTATTGCACGCATAACTAAGATGGATATTGAGCGTTTGGAAGAATTGGCAAAAGTTAATCCTGTTTTTGCACCAGGTGTAAATTTCTTTTATAACTTGGGTGGTGTAAAAGAGATTGTACATAAGGTTGAAGATATGCGTGAGATGATTTCAAAGCATATTAAAGATGTACAGGCTTTAAAAGCAGCTGGTAAATATGAAGAACTAGGTCCCTGGGGACGTGGTTTAGATGGAAATATTCGCGGCGGACGCAGTCATAGAATGAAAGCAATTGCTAAAATGAATGAGGAATTTGCTGCAGTTGCTGATAAATATATTAACGCTTAAGAAGATTAAGAAAGAAGGGGTAGTATGAAAGATATTCTTGCTGAAATTAGTTCAATGGTTAAAGAGTTTGGTTCTGCTCCTGCACTTGCTGATATGCCGCGAAGAACACTTGCTGATAAAGGTATTGCTGGACCAACTGCTGCTCATACAATTGAAGAAGTTCATACTCCCCTTAATTTTGCTTATCTTACTTTTACTACTGGCTCGTCTGCTTTTCAGAATATTGTAGGCGTAACTTTTGCGGAGCTGCCGCAACGTATAAAAGCTTCTAATGAGATTTTACAGCGTGCTGGATTAAAATATGGAGATAAAGTTCTTGTTACCTATCCTCCGCTTGTGAATGTTTTCAGTGGTGAAGCTTTGAAAAATTATGGATTGGAATGGCGGTTTTTAGTACGTTCAAGCAGGGATGCTTTTCTTGCTGCTTTATATGAATTTCAGCCAAAAGCTGTTATTGGTGAATCTTCTTTTATTAGAGCTTCTCTGGAAGATGCTAAAAATATAGGAGTTGTTGATGAACTGCCGAAAAATCTTATTTTTCTTACTGCTGGAACACCTTTGGATTTAGAGCTGCTGCCGACTGCGAAAAATTTACTTAATGCAAAAGTACATGATTTATATGGTTGTCAGGAATTTGGCTGGGTGTGTATGGATGGGGTTCCAATACGCAAAGATATATCATTAATAAAATTACCTGGCTCTGGTAGGCAGGAGATGTTTGAATTAGTAGTTGGGGGATTGCCGATGGGAGATAGTTTTCCTGTTTCGGATAGTGGGCATATATGTAACAGCAAAGGAAAAATAATTACTTATCGCCGTGAACGTACATATCCAGAATATGAAGTGATTGTTAAAGCTACAACACTTACATCAGCTGTTACTCTCAGCAGAGCAGTAAGAACAATTTTGCGTATCAAGAGCCGTATAGTTAAGGTGGCACCTGATGTTATTACTGGAGTGGACCATACTTTACTGGAGCTGCGGCCTGATTATGTAAGTGCTGGAATGCAGAAAGGTATTATCATTGAAGGGCCTATAAAGACACAATTTTTTGATGACATTTTGCAGGCTCAGCTTGATTATCAACAAAAAGCAAAGGCGGACCCAACATGGATAAAACGCAACTAAGACGGCACAATCTAGTGTTTATTTCACAGCAGGGAAAAAACAAAATTTTACAGCAGATTGTACCACTTTATTCAGGTTGTCAATTGCAGCTGATAAAGGAAATACTTCAAGGTAAGGCTGATATACCAAGTTTTATTAGACGTAATGAAAAAGATTCTAAAGATGTAGCAGTTGGTTTTGTGCATCCTCAACGTTTAGATGGAAACAGAATTCGTATAGCTTGTTTTACTGATGTTGAAGATATAGTGGCTGTTATGACACCATATGAAGTTATGCAGCGAAATATTTATGCACATGAAGCACGAACACTCTGTATAAAAGAACTTTTGAAAATTTATGAGTTAGCTGAAGTTTTTGACTTGCAGATAGGTGTTTTTGGTTCTGCTGCTTTGGAAATGGTTACAGGTTTGCCTTATACTGATGAAAATTCAGATATAGATTTGCTGCTTAAGCCGTCTGGATATAATAGGCTGTTTCAGTTTTATCGTGCCGTATTAGCAAGCTGTAAAGATATTAATCTTGACTTTGAAGTTGAACTGCCAAATGGATATGGTGTTAAGTTGGCTGAAATATTTATGGAAACACAGACAGTCTTAGGAAAAAGCTTAGATAATGTGGCTTTGTTAAGTCGCAAAGAGGTTATGCAATATTTAGAAACATCTTGTAAGAAGTTTGCTGACAGAAATTTATTAATTAAGGAGTAAGAAAAATGGAAATTAAATCTCGTGTACCTGGTAAAATAGTTCGTTTTGAAAAACAAGTTGGTGACACTGTTGCAGTTCGTGACGTGTTGATTGTTATGGAAGCAATGAAAATGAAACAGCTAGTTCCTACTCCAGTTGCTGGTGTTGTAAAGGAGTACAAAGTACAGCCTGGTGACCGTGTAAGTGCCGGTCAAGTTGTTGCTATCGTAGAATAAGCTTAGTCCAAGACTAATGCCTTAGCCTTTAGTTGTTTTGCTGCCCTTCATTTTTGAGGGGCAGCAATAATAAAAAATTGTACTATGAGGTGAATATTATGGTTATTTATGGTGTTGGTTTACTTTCTGCCTGCTTTATAGCTGGACAGTTTATTGGTGAAATTCTAGGAGCGTTGTTGGGGGTAAAAGCTAATATTGGCGGTGTTGGCTTTGCCATGTTATTCTTAATTATTTTAACTAATAAGGGCATTGATGCTGGTTGGCTTGATAAAAAAAGTCAGGAAGGAATTGCTTTTTGGTCTGCAATGTATATTCCTATTGTCGTTGCTATGAGTTCCATTCAAAATGTTGCAGCTGCTGTTTCCGGCGGTGCAGTAGCCTTTATTGGCGGGTTGCTTGGTTCTGCACTAGCATTTATTCTCATACCTGTACTTAGTAAAATGTCTAAGTAGAATAAAGACAGGAGGTATTAATTATGGACTTGATTGCAATTTTTGCTAAACTGGTTAAATCGAATGGTTTAATTTTAGCCTTTTGTATTATTGCTATTGTAAATTTAATTGCTTATAAATTTGCCGGTCTTTCTAAAGGGCGTATTCATGGCAGTGCTATTGCTATCTTGTTTGGCTTGGTATTAGCTTATATTGGAGGCGGCAGTAAAGGTATAGCAAGTATTCCTTTGTTTGCTGGCATAGGCATGATGGGCGGTGCTATGTTTCGTGATTTTGCTATAGTATCTACTGCTTTTGGTGCAGATTTGCGCGAGATTAAAAAGGTTGGTTTTGTTGGTGTTTTGTCATTAATTCTTGGTCTTTTTACCTCTTGGATTGCAGGTGTTGCAGTGGCTTATGCAATGGGATATACTGCTCCGGAAGATTTGGTAACTATAGGTGCAGGTGTTGCTACTTTTGTTGTAGGACCTGTAACTGGTGCAGCTCTTGGCTGTTCATCTGAAGTAATTGCTATTTCTATTGCAGCTGGCGTTGTTAAATCTTTATCAGTAATGATTTTTACTCCTTTTGTTGCTAAAGCTCTAGGTATTGATAATCCGCAGTCAGCAATGGTATTTGGTGGTTTAGCAGGTACAACTTCCGGAACAGCTGCTGGAATGGCTGCTGTAGATCCCAAACTGGTTCCTTATGCTGCTATGACAGCTACTTTTTATACAGGCAGCGGTTGTTTGACGTTTCCATCAGTATTTTATTTTTTGACTAAAGCAATTTTTGGTTAATAATTAAATTTTTATTATTGAACATGAGAAAGCTGGTAGGTATAATGAGTGAAAATTCAATGATGCTGAAAATAACAGATAAAGCGATATACAATTCAAAAAAATTTTATACCTGCAAGCTTTCTCCATTTGATGCCGATTTACAGAAAGTCAGTCAATATATGACACAGGCGATTTTGCTTGAAGTTGTTACACACCCTAAGCCTGGACTTGTTACAAGATATTCAAATGGATCTCATTCAGATATGAGTATTTTTACCTTTATGATGAGTTCAGCAGTTTTAGGCAAAGCTTTTAATGATTTACAAGAAATAGGACAAGCACATAACGGCAGAATACAAGAGCTTTTGCCTAAGATTCGTAATTATGGGATTAGGGCAGAAAAAGAAATGCTTTTTGTAACAAAGGGAGTAAATACACAACGCGGTATTTTATTTGCTGGAGGCATAGTTTGTGCTGCAGCTGGTTATGCAATGAATAAAGGCTTGTCAAAAGAATCATTACTTACATTAATAAAGGAAATGACTTGCGGATTAGTAGAAAAAGAATTGGTTAATAACGTACATACTGCGAAAACTGCTGGTGAAAAACTTTATAATAAGTATGGTATAACGGGTATTCGCGGAGAGGTAGAAAAGGGATTTCCCAGTATTGAGGAAAAAGGACTGCCGGCATTAAAAAATGCTATGGAGAGGGGAGAGTCTATTAATGATGCCTTGATACATACATTAATATCGCTGATGACTGTTGTTGAAGACAGCAATGTTGTCTGGCGTACAAATTATGATACTTTATTGGAACTTCATAAAACTGCTGAAAATATTTTGCAGCTTGGCAGTATATTTACTTCTGCTGGTAGGCTTGCGATAAATGAAGCAGGAAAATATTTTGAACATAAGCATATCAGTCCTGGAGGCAGTGCAGATTTGCTTTCAGTAACAATAGCTTTATACTTGTTAGAACAAAAGGAATTTCCACAAGATATATTTTAGGGCATGGTATATCGGAAATATCCTTGACATACAATAAATGCATAGCAGTATTGCTAAACTCCTCCATTTAGCACAGCAAGGTTCGGTAGGGACAGCCGAGCCTTGTTGTGCGTTACGAAAGAAGATGATGAAATGCTGGATTTTATTTTACAAGCACTGGATGGTATCTTTACGATTGTATTTGTAGTTGCTATAGGCTATGTTCTAAGTAAAAAAGGCTGGTTTGATGATAAAATCAGCAGTCTTATTGCTAGACTTGTTACAAGCATATCTCTGCCTTTGTATATGATTACGAGTCTTACAAAAAATTTTACTTTTGCCAGACTTACTGAACTTGCTCCAGATATGTTGCTGCCTGTTTGTTCAATGTTTCTTGCTATGATTATAGGAAAAATAACAGCAAAATTACTGCATATACGTCGGGGGAGAAGTGGTGTATTTATAACTAATTTTTTTATTGCCAATACTATGTTTATTGGTTTGCCTGTTAATTTAGCTTTGTTTGGGGAGGAAAGCATTCCTTCAGTGATGCTTTATTATATGGTTAATTTGATTTTTTTCTGGACATTAGGGGTACAGAATATAGTATCTGATATTGAGGACAGGAGTGCTTGTATATTTTCTGTTAAGGTACTGAAAAAATTATGGTCTCCACCGCTTATGGGATTTGCAGCAGCTATATTATTGATAATTTTTAATATCCATTTACCTGGTTTTCTGGCACGCGGTTTTCAGTATGTAGGCAATTTAACAACACCGTTATCATTGGTTTTTATTGGTATTGAGATAAGTAAGATAAAATTGAAAGAATTTAACTTTGAACGTGATATTTGGGCTGGGTTAGTTGGTCGTTTTTTAGTTTGTCCTATTTGTGTACTTATTCTTGTACCTTTTATTAATGTAGCTCCTATTTCGATAAAAGTTTTTGCTATGCAGGCTGCAATGCCTGCGATGACACAGATGGCTATTGTATGTAAACAATATGGTGGTGACAGCCGTTTTGCAGCTGCATTAAGCTTTATTACTATTATTGGAGGCTTAATTGTTATACCATTTTATATGACTGTCGTGAATGTTTATTTTTAAAGGAAAGGAGATGATTTTATGTCTGGATATGAAAATGTTATTCGTAAAATATGGGACGGCAATGCTTTTATGAAAGCTTTGAAAATTAGTATCAGGGAAATTCAGTGCGGCAGTGCAGTATTGGAGATGCCTATAGATTTTGATCTGCATACTAATCATTGGTTGGGAGTACATGGAGGTGCTTTAGCAGCTCTTGCAGATTGTGTTACTGGTATAACCTGTGCCTCTGTCGGGAAAGTTTGTACCACATTGAATATGAACATTGATTATATAAGCAATTCACGCAGTATGAGATTTCTGATAGTTAAGAGCGAAATAGTACATAAAGGAAAATCTACAATAAATATTATCAGTGAGATTTATGATGATATGAATGTACTTATGTGCAAGGTAAGTTATATTATGTTTGTTATGGATAATCTTAAAGAAGTACCTGAGCATTGGTAAAGGTATCTTCTGGAAATAAACAAAATAGTTGATGAATATTTATTGAGCAGGATTTTTTCTTTGAATGTAGAATATATATTACTGGAAAAATTTGACAGGTGTGATGATTTAAACCATTGCTGAAAAGGGAATACCGGTGAGAATCCGGAGCAGTCCCGCTACTGTAAGTGGAGCCTAAGCAATTATGTCACTGACGCAAGTTGGGAAGGCGCTGAGGGCGAAGAAGCTAAGCCAGGAGACCTGCCTGTTACGAAGCAGAAAGTCTACGGGAGATAGGCTTGCTTTTTGTGTGTAAAAATAAATATATGTTTAGTTAGCGTATATGCTGAAAATCTCCCTAAGGGGAGATTTTTTTATAGTAAAAGGAAGGAGAGCTTATGTCTGGAAAAATAATTTTGGTTACTGGTGGTGCACGAAGCGGTAAAAGTGAGTTTGCTGAACGATATGTATTACATTATTCTCCTAAGTGTGATTATATAGCTACAGCAGAAATATTAGATGAAGAAATGGCAGAGCGTGTACGTCTGCATAGGCAACGGCGTGATGAGCGATGGATAAATCACGAAGCACCTTATCATGCAGAACGTGTATTTGCTTCATTAAGTGAAACGACAGGAGCGGTTTTGTTTGATTGTCTGACTATATATATGTCAAACTTGCTTTATGGAAAAAATGCTCCGAAAGGAGATTTTTTTGAACGATGTACAGCAGTGTTGGCTGATATTGATAAGGTGCTTGAAGCTGCACGTAACTGCGGCAAAATAGTTGTATTTGTCAGCAATGAAGTTGGCAGCGGTATTGTTCCTGACAATCAGATGGCACGTGAATATCGTGATTTAGCAGGCTGGGTTAATCAGAAAGTTGCAGTGGCTGCGGATTTCGTATATTATTGTGTGGCAGGCCAGGCAGTAGATGTAAAGAAATTAGCTTTTAAATTTGATGATGAAGGAGAATAATATGAAACAAATTATAATTCCACCGCTTGATTTAATGCAGAAGCAGAAAGTGAAACAAGGTTTTGCTGCAATGAGTAAACCAGCTGAAAATCTTGGTAAGCTGGAGGAGATGGCAGCACAGTTTGCTGCTATGACAGGTAAGGAATTGCCAGATAAACTAAAACCAGCAATGGTATTAATGTGCGGTGACCATGGAATTGCAAAATATGGTGTAAGTGCATATCCACAGGAAGTAACGCGGCAGATGATTAATGGTTATATGCGTGGGACTGCTGGTGCTACAGTATTAGCTCGTCATGCCCATGCATATGTATTTGTATGTGATGTAGGTACTGTTTTTGATTTAAGTGATTTGGAACAGGTTTATCATAAAAAAGTAGCTTGGGGAACAAATGACTTCACAAAGGGAGCGGCAATGACTCGTGAACAAGCAGAAGCGGCACTTCAAGTTGGTATGGATATGGCTGATATGTGCATTGACAGGGGTTATAATCTTTTATATACAGGAGAGATGGGTATTGGCAACACAACTTCTACATCAGCAATAGCAAGTGCATATTTAGACTTAGATCCATTGCTTACTGTAGGGCGCGGCAGCGGTATAAATGATGAACGTATGAAGATAAAAAGAAATGTTGTAATTAATGGATTGAAAAAAAATAAGCCTGTAAAGGCTGATGCTATGGATATACTTTGTAAAGTGGGCGGCTATGATCATGCTGGTCTTGCTGGTGTAATTATTGGTGCTGCATGTCGTCGTGTACCAGTGATGGTTGATGGTGTTAATGCAACTGCTGCCGCTTTGCTCGCTTATGGCTTATATCCGCAATGCCGTGATTATATGCTTTGTTCACATTTAAGCAGCGATATTTCTCATAAAAAAATGTTGGAACTGATGCGGCTTTCTCCTATTGTTGATGCAGGCATGCGGCTGGGGGAAGGAACCGGTGCCTCACTGGCTATAGTAGTATTGCAGGCAGCTATTGATTTATATAATCATTTAAGCAGGTGATAAGATGAGAGATTTCATAACCTGCTTGGAATTTCTTACGAGAATTAGGTTTTCTAATCGTACAGATTGGCATGATGATGATTTCAGTCGCAGCGTACCATATTTTCCGCTGGTTGGTTTAGTTATGGGAATATTTATGGCAGCTGTTAACTATGGATTGACATATTTGCAGACACCTTCTCTGATGCGTGCGGTTATGTTGATTCTGGCAGAGTTGCTTATTATTGGTGCGTTGATGTATGATGGTTTTATGGATACAGCAGACGGTGTTTTCAGTGCCAGAGACCGCCAAAGAATGTTGGAGATAATGAAAGACAGTCATGTAGGTTCTAATGCTGTTATTGCTTTAGTATGTATAGTTTTGTTAAAAGTTGCAGCCTATACTACATTGGAGCCATTGAAACTGTCTTACGCTTTAGTAGCTGTTTATACCGCAACACGTACTTTCATGGTCAGCTATATTGTAAATTATAAATATGCACGTAAAACTGGAATTGGACATATGTTTACGGCTTATGCTAAACCTTATTATACATATATAGCTTTTGTGTGCTGTACAGTATTTATTGTATTTTGTGGAATATCTTATTTTTGTACGGCTTTGCTTACTTTTGCTATATGTCAGGGGATTGCTCGTTTCCTTAGCAGGCAGTTAGGTGGCTTGACAGGTGATACATATGGCTTTTTAACAGAATGTGGCATGGTTATTTATTTGATGCTGGCAACATATATAATTTAAAGGGGAATATAAAATGCATATAGAAGAAATAATAGAAAAAATTATTCCTATGGATAAAAATTGTGCAAAATTAGCTCAGACACGTTTCGATAATCTTATTAAACCAGTTGGCAGTTTGGCTAAGTTGGAAGAAATGACTTCACGCTATTGTGGAATTTTGGGGATTTATGAAAAAGAAGATTTGACTTATCCTAAAAGAGATTTGCTTGTATGGTGCGATATTGCTGAAGCAGAACAGGCAGAACAGATTATGCATACCAAATGGCCGGTAAATGTACTGGCAGCAGAAACAGGAGGCAAGGCTGTAGCATTAGTTGTAACTTCTGGAACTGAAGAAGAGGCTTTAGAAGAAGGAGCTGCACTTGTACAGGAACTAGTTAATGAAAATAAACTTGGAATGTTAGGTTTTGGCTGTCTTGCAAAAATTGATAATTCAATGGTTATTGCTGCTATGGCAGGAGGAATTTTGCAGGCTGCTGCTATGAAAGTACCGGTGATTTTAGATGGTATTGCTACTTGTTTAGCTGCAAGTAAAGCTGCGGAATTTATTCCTGCTGTGTTAGATTATTGTTTTGCTGGACATGTTTCGGCAGAAGCTGGAGCTGAGGAAGCATTGGAGAGAATAGGATTAACTGCTCCGCTGCGTTTGGATATTCCTGATGGTGCTGGTGAAGGTGCAGCAATTTGTTTTACTTTGTTTGATGCAGGTATTAAAGCTTTTAAAGAAATGGAGACCTTCGAAGAAGCGGGTGTTCATGCTGAAATGAAGGAGTTTTCTCTTGCAGAACAGTCTAAAAAATTTGCTTTGGAAGAAAAAATTGCAGATTAAAGCTTACTTTTAGGAGAAAAAATAAAAATGGGTAAAATATATTTAATTCGTCACGGTGAAACAGACAGCAATAAAGGACATCGGTTTCAAGGACGTATAAATCTTCCTTTGAATGCTAAAGGCATTGAGCAGGCTAGTATGCTGGCTGAATATATGCAGCATTTACGTTTAGATGCGATTTATTGCAGCTCTATGCTGCGTGCTTGTATGACTGCTGCGCCATTAGCTATGAGCAAAAATATGGCTTATCATCCTTTGGACTTATTGCAGGAAGTAAGCTTTGGTGAGTGGGAAGGTTTGGAATATGGAGAAATAAGCCGTCGCTGGCCTAAGGAAATGGAAGATTTTCTCTCTCGTCCTGGTGAGTGGATTCCACCTAAAGGGGAAAGCTTTTATGATGTAGAGCAACGTTGTCGTGCTGCTTTTGAGAAAATTTTTTCCAATGAAGGACATGAAAGAAATATTGCCATAGTATCACATGGTGGGATCATAAGAGTACAGTTATGTATGATTTTGGGGATTCCGCTTAATAATCTTTGGAAATTAAGTGTACATAATGTATCTATAAGCACTATTAATGATTGGCAGGGAAATATGATTGCAGAAGTTATTAATGATGCACATTTTGCTAAACAGACACCAAAATCTGTTAATTGGCTTCGTTGATAAAAATTATATAAAAGCTTCTTTGTAAAATGAAAAAATTCTTATTAAAGAAATTTATGCATTTTTAACAATCCCTGATTGACTTTTATCCTTGCTTACTATATACTGTAAGTGGTGTATCTCAGTGGTCCGTTTAAGTTCCTAACTTCTTCTATCATAGATGACATGGGGAAGCCAAGGTAAACATCTTAATGCGTTCTTTGGGGTATGTTCTATCTATGATTAGGAGTGATTAAACAATGAAAGAAGACAAGACTTTAACATGCTGCGAGTGCGGTAACGAATTCGTATTCACTGCTTCTGAGCAGGAATTCTATGAAGAAAAAGGTTTTACTAATGAACCGCGTCGTTGCCCTGGCTGCCGTCAAGCACGCAAACAACGCATGGGTGTACAAAATGATCGTCCGCAACGTGAAATGTTCCCCGCAGTTTGTGCTGAATGTGGCAAAGAGACCATGGTACCCTTTAAACCGTCTAATGAGCGTCCGGTATACTGCCGTGACTGCTTTAATGCTCGTAAACACTAATAATTAGTTATTAGTTTGAGTAAATGAAAAATGCAGGTACAGCTGATTGCTGTACCTGTTTTTTTTGAAAAATGATATATAAATATATAAGAAT
>CAZQQK010000005.1:0-34966 GCA_964595445.1 uncultured Phascolarctobacterium sp. | reverse complement strand
ACACAGCCTTTGCTATAAAGTAAATAAAAAAATTTTACTGTTTTTTTATTTTCTATTTTATCCAAGACATAAGTGCATAAAATAGCGGCGGCACAAAAAGAGCAGGCAGCATATTCAAAGTTTTACAGTCCCGCAGCTGTAAAATTCCCAAACCAGAACTCATAAGAAAAACTCCGCCCAATACAGAAATTTCTCCCATCAGTGCAGATGTCATATAAGGTGCAATAAAGCCAGCAAAAAGATAAATACTCCCCTGCCATAAAAACAACACCAAAGCAGCAGCAGCTATGCCTATTCCATAAACAGAGCCAAAAATAATCGAAGAAATAAAATCAAGCGTGGCATTAGTAAAAAGATAGGTATTATTGCCGTTGAGCCTGCTTTCTATTGGGCCAAGAATAGACAAAGTACCAATACAAAACAGCAAAATAGCTGTCGCCAAGCCTTCTGCAAGCTTGCTGCCTCCCTTGGCATTCTCCAAAAGTTTGTGAAAACGTCCGTCAATATCCAGCCACGTGCCAATAACTGAACCAATAGCTATACTGGCGATAAAAAGCACTGGATAAGCAGTTTTCGGCATATTGCTGACAAAGGCATTAGCCCCAAGACCAACTGTTGCCAATCCCAAACCATCAAACAACGCTTTTTTATAGCGTTCATCTATCCCTCTGCTGACAAAACTGCCTATTATTGACCCTGTTAAAATTGTCCCCACATTAACTATTGTTCCTATCATTTTAAGCCTCTTTCTTATAACTGTAATTTACAAATTGTTTTCCCATGTGACACAGAAAAATACTGTTTTTAAGCCTTTTAATGCTTTACAGATATGCTAATATTTTATACTATTATAGTACGAAATTCAATTTTAAAACAGGAGGTGTTTATCCATGAAAAAAACTTTTCTCCCCTTACTGCTTGCTTTAACCATAAGTGCCACAGCTGGTGCAGCACAATATACGCAGGCAGATAAAGGCGACCGTTACGAACTTAAATATCCTGTATTTACGCAGGAAAGTTCCATCGCTGCCGCACGTATGAACAGGGACATAAGCAAAATCATTGAAACCGCTCGTAAAGATTTGCAGCGTCCTGAATTACAGATACTAAACAGTGATTACAAAATCAGCTATGAGAATGATAAATACATAAGTCTGCAGCTCAGCACTTATACCTATTATCAATCAGCAGCACATGGAATGTCATACACCTATGGTCTTGTTTATGACAAAACAACAGGCAAACAAGTTCCCTACACTGAATTTACTGCTGAACTCAATGCCAAAAAGCTGAAAAAAGATATTCTTCATGCGGACAAAGCTGTTTTTGCTTCTGATTTAAAAACCTCCAGCCAAGCACCTTTTCTCCAGCACGATAAAAACTTCAAGGTAAGCAGCAATTATCTAATTAGTCCAGCAGGAGAAATCTACTTAATGTATCAACCATACGAACTTGACAGTTACGCTGCTGGCGTTACTTATGTTCATATTGGAAGTTTGCCTGCATCTTTAAAATAATAATCTTAAAGAAAAAACACTTCGCCTCATTGTCACATTACGAAAGACAACGAAAGCGAAGTGTTTTTAATTCAAAGCATTTTAATCTTTATGCAGAACGCAGATTTCAATCCCCGAAGCCTGCATCATATCTTCTGCCAGCTTATCCGCATAGGGATTTGCATAAACAATACGCTTAATACCTGCATTAATAAGAATTTTAGCGCAAACAACACAAGGCTGATGTGTACAGTAAAGAGTGCCGCCGTTAACTGAAACACCATGATAAGCAGCTTGAACAACAGCATTTTGTTCTGCATGGATACCACGGCACAGTTCATGCATTTTCCCAGACGGCACGTGCAACTGTTCACGCAAACAGCCTACAACATCACAATGCGGTAAATCTTTAGGAGTTCCATTATAACCAGTTGCCACAATCTGTTTATTTTTAACAATAACAGCACCTACACTGCGTCGCAGGCAGGTTGAGCGGGTACTGACTACGTTGGCAATCTCCATAAAATAATCATCCCAATCAGGTCTTGCTTCGTGCTGCATAATTTATACCGTACCAAAAATGCGGTCACCTGCATCGCCCAAACCAGGAACAATGTAACCATGTTCATTCAGACGATTATCCAAGACAACTGTATAAACAGGTACATCAGGATGAGCAGCATTCAATTTTTCTACACCTTCAGGAGCAGCAACAAGACACATAAAACGCAGATTTGTCATACCGCGTTTTTTCAGCTGGTCAAGTGCAGCTATTGCAGAACCACCTGTTGCCAGCATTGGGTCAACAACAATAGTATAGGCATCCATATCCTCAGGCAGTTTGCAGTAATATTCCATCGGCAGCAAAGTTTCTTCATTACGGCTCATTCCAATATGACCAACATTAGCCTCCGGAATAACGCTGAGCACGCCTTCCATAAAGCCTAAGCCAGCACGCAGAATAGGTATTACCGTTACCGAACCTTTAATTTTACAGCCGCTTGTTTCACAAAGCGGTGTAGTAACAGTAACTTCTTCAAGAGGAAGATCTTTGGTAACTTCAAAAGTCAGCAAAGCTGCTACCTCACTGATAATATGACGAAAAGTTACGCTTTTGGTATCACGGTCACGAAGAATAGTCATTTTTGCTTGAAGCAACGGATGATTTACTACATTAATCTGCATAAGTATATTCTCTCCTTTTTTGTATCTGCTTTATAGGGCATCGGTAAATTTAGCTTTATACGGCTCAACCGAAAAACTTAAAACAGCTTTTATTTTTCAAAATCAAAGATTCTCATACAGAGGATATTTAGCGCACAATGCAGCTACGCGCTTAGCTGCCTCTGCATGTTTTTGCAAATCAGTCGGGTTATCAAGAACCAAGCCCATAATTGCTGCAACTTCTTTAAAATCTTCTTCCTTAAAGCCACGAGTGGTAGCAGCAGGTGTACCCAAACGAATACCACTGGTTACAAACGGACTTGCAGGGTCGAACGGGATAGTGTTTTTGTTGCAGGTAATGCCAATATTATCTAAAAGTTTTTCTGCTTCCTTGCCGGTAAGATTTTTATTGCGTACATCAACCAAAATCAAATGATTATCAGTGCCGCCGGAAACAAGACGGAAGCCTTCTGCCAAAAGTGCATCAGCAAAAGCGTGAGAGTTCTTCACGATGTTTTCAGCATATTCTCTGAATTCCGGTTTTAAAGCTTCACCAAAAGCAACAGCCTTAGCAGCAATAATATGCATTAAAGGCCCACCTTGAATACCAGGGAAAATAGACTTGTTGATTTTCTTAGCATATTCTTCATTATTAGTCAGAATTAAACCGCCGCGAGGCCCACGCAATGTTTTATGAGTAGTAGTTGTAACAATATCAGCATAAGGCACTGGAGATGGATGCAAACCTGCTGCAACCAAGCCTGCAATATGTGCCATATCAACTAAAAGCAAAGCACCGTTAGCATGTGCAATTTCAGCAATACGTTCAAAGTCAATAACGCGCGGATATGCACTGGCACCAGCAACAATCATTTTCGGTTTATATTCCTTAGCTTTTTCATCTATGTCATCATAATCAAGGAGTTCTGTTTCAGCATCAACACCGTAGTGCACTACGTTAAAATAACTTCCGGAAATATTTACCGGAGATCCATGGCTCAAATGACCTCCCTGAGAAAGATCCATACCCATAATGGTATCACCAGGTTTGAGGAAAGCAAAGTATACAGCCAAGTTTGTGCTTGCACCGCAGTGTGCCTGTACATTGGCAAAACCTGCATTAAACAGTTTTTTTGCACGCTCAATAGCCAGTGTTTCTACCTTATCTACATATTCACAGCCGCCATAATAACGATGACCTGGATAACCTTCGGCATACTTATTAGTCAGTACACTGCCCATAGCTTCCATAACTGCCGGAGTAACAATATTTTCAGATGCTATCAGTTCGATTTTGTCACGCTGACGGTTAAGCTCTGCATCAATATAACCCTTCAGCTCAGGATCAACCACACTAATTTTTTCCAGATTCATTAAAAGTCCCTCCTAAAATATAACACATTAAAATTTTTATCCACTGTTTTGTAAAACTTAAAGCGTAAAATATCTGCAATAATTTTCAGCAGTTATATCTTACGGCTTATCCTGCGGATAATGGGCACGACTGCCGCCAACCAAAGGCGGACATCAATATAACCCTTCAGCTCAGGATCAACCACACTAATTTTTTCCAGATTCATTAAAAGTCCCTCCTAAAATATAACACATTAAAATTTTTATCCACTGTTTTGTAAAACTTAAAGCGTAAAATATCTGCAATAATTTTCAGCAGTTATATCTTACGGCTTATCCTGCGGATAATGGGCACGACTGCCGCCAACCAAAGGCGGACGTGTTCTGGCAGCAGTAAGCACTGCATCGCCAATTTTTTTATATTGCAGACGCACAGGCACAGCAACTCTTTTAAGGTGCATTCCTATAAGTGTCTGACCAATATCCATTCCCAAATGTGCAGCAACAGTTTCAACAACTACAGGTTCAACAAAATTTTCGTAGGCTGCAGCAGCCATAGCACCGCCTGCATGCGGTATAGGACGCACAGTAACTTCTGTCAAGTTATAGCGTTCCGCAGCAGCTGCTTCAACTACCAGTGATCGATTCAAATGCTCACAGCATTGTACAGCAAGATACAACCCTTGAACATCACATACAGCCTTCAATGCTTTAAACATGGCTAGAGCAAGCTCACTGCTGCCGCCTGTACCAATTCTACTGCCCAGCACTTCACTGGTACTGCATCCAAGTACAAAAATTTGTCCTTTTTTAGGTTTAGCTGCACTGATAAGTTCTTCTGCCGCCGCAGAAAGTTCCTGTACAATCTGTTCTTGTATTTCCATAGTCAGTTACTTCTTTTCCAAATTATTATATTAATATAGTCTAATGTCTAACGTTTTCACCAGACAAGATTATTTTTCCAAAGCCATAATTTTGTTCACACGACGTTCATGTCTGCCGCCGGCAAACTCCGTATTCAGCCAAGCATCGGTAATCATCTCTGCCAAGCCAACACCCAAAACTCTCTCACCCATGCACAAAACATTAGCATTGTTATGTTCACGGCTCATCTTAGCAGAAAAAACATCACCGCAAAGGGCTGCACGAATACCTTTACATTTATTGGCAGCAATGGATATACCTATACCAGTGCCGCAGATAAGTATTCCTCTTTCTGCACCGCTTGTACCGCTGGTAATATCCTTACAAAGCTTTTCAGCAAAATCAGGATAATCAACAGATTCCTCACCGTAGGTACCATGATCTACAACTTCAATCCCCTTATCCTGTAAATATTTTTTAATATGCTCCTTCAGATGGACGCCGCCATGATCACAGGCCATTGCAATTTTCATATTACAACAAGCTCCTTTCTCCCATCTTATATTTCAAATAGTGATAACCTATTCTCTTTATTGTACCATAAAATCAGGTAAAGTGGCATTATTTTTTAACTTTAAAGCACCACTTTCCCAAATAATAATTTGATAACCTGCTGCCTTACGCAAACGATTCATAATCGCCAGTCCTATACCAGATTCATCTACTCCTTCAGCTAAAATAACATCTGGCTTAGTGCGGTCAAAAGCACGTAAAAGATAAAATAAATCTGCTGCCAACTGCTCTTTACTGTTTCCCCAACAGGAAAGCTGCAAATTCTGGCAGGAATAAGTTTGCAGCTGCTCGTTCAGCTGCTTTCCGCACAACACCCCCAAACGCAGTCCTTGGCTTAACGCGTTGCTGATAATTTCAGGCAAATATGCAGAAGCATCTCCTTCAAATAAATAAACCGGTGCTTGAGGTGCATAATGACGATATTTCATTCCTGGTGCTTTGGGTTTAAAGTTTTTATCCCCCTGTAAAGCAGGATCAATTTCTACTGCTCCCATTACCTCTGTAAGCATTTCATAAGTAATTCCTCCAGGACGCAGAATAACCGGTACAGGCTCTGTAGTATCAACCACAGTTGATTCCAAACCTATACCGCAGTCACCACCATCAAGAATTGCAGCAATTTTTCCCTGCATATCCTCCAAAACATCTTGAGCATTCGTTGGACTTGGCCGTCCAGAAATATTGGCAGAAGGTGCTGCAATAGGACAATTGCAGGCAGCAATAAAATCATGTGCAAACTTATTGGAAGGGAAACGTACAGCCACTGTATTTAACCCAGCACTCACAGCATCAGGCACTAGGGAAGATTTATTAACTATCAAAGTCAGCGGCCCCGGCCAAAAATGTTCCATAAGCTTTTTAGCATTGGCATTCAACCCAGTTGTTAATTGATTAATATCTTCCGTATGTGCAATATGCAAAATAAGCGGATTATCATTCGGTCTGCCTTTAGCCGTAAAAATTTTAGCAACAGCCTCAGCATTAAGTCCGTCAGCCCCCAGTCCATAAACTGTTTCTGTTGGAAAAGCGACTACCTCGCCTGAGCGTATCAAGGCAGCAGCCTGCTGCATAGCCTGGTGATTATCAGAGTTCTCTTGTAATTTCCAATAGGAGGTTTTCATATTTATCTTCTCCCTCTTTTTCCTTTAAAGCAAAGACCATTCGTTCAATCCCTGCATAATCCTTACGTACTGCTGTTTTAGCAAAGCCGTTATTTAAACATAACTGCTGAACTGCCTCACTCTGGGCAATGCCTACTTCAAACGCCAGCAACCCATCCTCAGCTAAATGTGCAGCAGCCTCAGCACAGATGCGTCGATAAAAGTCTAACCCGTCAGCACCGCCATCTAAAGCACTATGCGGTTCTTTTTGGACATCCCTGTCTAAGCCGGCAATATCAGCAGCTGGAATATACGGCGGATTGGAAACTATAATATCAAATTTCTTCTCCAATGGTACTTTGCTGAATATATCACTGCATAAAAAACCAATTCTTTCTTTTACACCTATGTTTTCAGAGTTTGCTTTCGCAACAAGCAGTGCCTCTACGCTTATATCAACACCAACACCCTTTGCTTTCGGCAGATAATCAAGCAGAGAGACAATAATTGCACCGCTTCCTGTTCCTATATCCAAAATCTTCACATCTCCGTCAGAGTGCATTATCTTCGCTGCTTTAATAATGCTTTCAACCAGCAATTCTGTTTCAGGCCGCGGTATAAGTGTGGCTTCTGTAACTTTAAAGCTATTGCGCATAAAAGCTTTTTCACCAATTATATATGCTAAAGGCTCATGATTACCGCGTCTTATAACATATTGACGCATCAATGCTAATTCTTCCTCACTTAAAGGCAGTTCAAAATTAACGTAAAGCTTTATTCTGTCACACTTTAGGACAGCACAAAGCAGTACTTCTGCATCGAGGCGCGGATTCTCCACGCCTTTAGCTTCGAAGTACTGCTTTGTCCAATTTAATATTTTTATTATTGTCCAGACAGCCTTATCCATTTTACTTCACCTGTCGTAATTGTTCGCTCTGCTTTGCTGTAATCAAAGCATCTAAAAGCTCGTCCATATCACCATTGACAATTGTTTCAAGCTTATGCAGTGTTAAGCCAATGCGGTGATCTGTAACACGTCCCTGAGGGTAATTATAAGTTCTGATACGCTCACTGCGGTCGCCCGTACCTACCTGACTTTTACGATCCTCTGCAGTAGCAGCACGCTGCTCCTCCTGTGCTTGTTCCAAAATACGTGTCCGCAATACACGCATACATTTTTCACGGTTTTTCAGCTGGGATTTTTCATCCTGACACTGTGCCACAATACCTGTAGGGATATGTGTAATTCTGACTGCTGATTCTGTCTTGTTAACATACTGACCGCCAGCGCCGCCAGCTCTGTAAGTATCTATCCGCAAATCAGCAGGATTGATTTCCACATCTACTTCCTCAGCCTCCGGCAGTACAGCAACTGTAACAGTAGATGTATGCACACGACCCTGTGATTCAGTTTCCGGAACACGCTGTACACGATGTACACCGCTTTCAAATTTCATGCGGCTGTAAACGCTGTCACCGCTTACCTGAAAAATAACTTCTTTAAATCCGCCAATTTCTGTAGGACTGGAATCTATAACTTCTGTACGCCAGCCGCGAGTTTCAGCATAACGCAAATACATTCTGAACAATACACTTGCAAATAAAGCAGCTTCTTCACCGCCAGCACCACCGCGTATCTCTACAATAACATTTTTATCATCATTAGGATCAGACGGCAAAAGCAGAATAGTAAGTTTCTGCTCATATTCTTCAATCTGAGGCTTAAGTTCTTTCAGTTCTTCTTTAGCCATCTCTGTAAGCTCCTCATCATCTTCTAAAGTCAACAGCTGTTCTGCCTCCTCTTTAGCTTTGAGCAGCTCCCGATACTCACGATAAGAACTTACAATAGGCTCTAATTTAGCATGAGCCTTAGTAGCTTTCAACCAATTGCTTTGGTCAGCAATAACGTCAGGGTCGCTTATCTTTGCCTCCAAATCCAAATATCTATCTTCTATTGCCTGCAACTTATCAAGCATGACAAATCTCCTCTCAAAAACCTACTCCATCCTATTCAATTAATTTTCTTCAACAATCTCCTCAGGCGGCAACACTGCTTTCAGGGAAGCAATCGCTACTTCTATCTGACTGTCATCAGGCTGACGTGTCGTAAGCTTTTGCAGCAGCAGCCCCGGCATTATAGCCATATGCACTAGCTTATTATCATTATGCGCACCAGCAAAGCGAATTATTTCATAGCTTACACCAGCAATAACAGGCATCAGCAATACACGTGAAGCGATACGCTCTAAAAGGCTGGGCCAACCTAGAAAGGTAAATATAAACATACTTATAAGCATAACGATCATCAAAAAATTTGTTCCGCACCGCGGATGTAAAGTACTGAAAGGACGTACATTCTCTACACACAGCGGCAGTCCTGCTTCATAAGTATAAATTGTTTTATGCTCCGCTCCATGATACTGAAAAACCCTTTGAATATCTTCCATAGAAGATATTGCTGCAATATAAACTAAAAAAATAAGCATACGCAATACACCTTCAGCCAAATTAAGCAGCATAGGATCTTCGGTAAGCTCATGCATGAAACGCATTGACCAAGTTGGAATAACAATGAAAAGTCCAACTGCCAAGAGTACAGAAGTAGCTATTGTCATAGCCATCTCTCTGCCTGTAAGCTGCTCCTCTTCTTCTCCTGATGCCTGCGCTGAATAAGCGAGTGCCTTTACACCGTCATATAAAGATTCAAATAAAGCAATAACGCCGCGAAGCAGCGGTTTTTTCAAAATTGGATATTTATCACGAATACTGTTTACAGGATTAACGTCAACTGCAATTTCTCCATTAGGCTGGCGTACTGCAACTGCAACCTTTTCAGGGCCACGCATCATAACGCCTTCAATAACGGCTTGTCCGCCAACAGATAATTTTTTCGTACTCATAGTCGTTTTAACTCCATAAAACTAAATACAGCAGAGTTTCTGCAAACCGAGAAGCTCTGCTGTATTATATAGATTATTGTTCTTTGTTGTAACGTTTGTTGAACTTCTCGATACGACCACGAGCAGCAACATTACGTTGTTGACCAGTGAAGAATGGATGGCATTTAGAGCAAACATCCACGCGTATCTCTTTTTTAGTGCTGCCAGTTACGAAGCTTGCGCCGCATGCACAGGTAGCAGTAACCTCATCGTATTTCGGATGAATCTTTTCTTTCATTCTTTACACCTCACTTTGCTAAGAACATGATATTCGCTATTTAAGGAAAAAGCCATATCTGACAATTTCACATTAACACTAGATTAGTGTAACACATCAGTCGTTGTAAAGCAAGCTATTTTTTTCAAACTCCATCACACCGCGCACATAATTTATAAACTGCTGTGCTGTACGTCCTGAAATTCCACCATGATGCATTTCCCACTTACGTGCTTCTGCACAAAGCAACTCCTTATCCATATTAATTCCCTGTTTCTTTGCCAGTTCACAAACAATCTCAAAATAATCTTTCTGTGATGGCTGTCCATAATAGATAGTGCAGCCAAAGCGATTAACCAGTGAAAGTTTTTCCTGCATCGTATCGGATTTATAAATACCGTTTTCCTGTACAACATCATTTCTGTCTTTCCAGGTTTCATTAATCAAATGGCGGCGGTTAGATGTAGCGTAAATAAGAATATTATCCGGTCGAACCTCTAATCCGCCTTCAATAATTGCTTTTAGATACTTGTATTCAATCTCAAAATCTTCAAAAGACAAATCATCCATATAAATAATAAAACGATAGTTGCGGTTCTTTATCTGTGCTATAACAGCTGATAAATCATGAAACTGATGCTTATAGATTTCAATCATACGCAGTCCCTGATCATAATACTTATTAATCACAGCCTTAATACTGCTTGATTTTCCTGTACCGCTGTCTCCGAACAGCAAAACATTATTAGCAGGACGACCCTCTACAAAAGCTTCTGTATTTTCAATCAATCTGCGTTTCTGATCTTCATAACCAATAAGATCATCGAAAGTTATATTTTCCGTATTAGAAATAGGCACTAATTCCATTGACTTCTGCTCTTCATGCACAATTCTAAACGCTTTATTCAATCCCAAAATGCCAACACCATAAGCTTTATAAAAATTGGTTACACAATCAAATACAGTATCAGCATCTTGAGCTTCCTCTATTTCTAAACTTAATGCCTGTACTTTCTCACTGATATTTTTGTTATAGCGCCGTTCCAGCTTAACAACTGCCTGGTAATTACTGATAATCGAAAAGCATTTAATATCCAACTGCTTTTCAATTTCCTGAAAATTATAATCAAAGAGCTGCTTAAAAACAGCAAAATCATGTTTAGCAAAGCAGTTGACACTGCCAGAGCAGGTACCTGTTTTTTCACAGGTAACAGCGAATGGATTCTCACAGCTCACCAAAAGATAAGTAAGATAATTATGCCACAAATTTTTGTTAAAACCATAAATCGTAGCAATATCCAACAGCTTATGTATCTCTTTATAAATATCAGCTGTAAGTTCCTCACGCTTATAGTTTCCAGAAGCGAAACGAGCACAAATATCAGCCAACGGTACAAGCAGATTATCCGCTGGCAGATTACGATAAACAATTAACTGTGATACAAGCTTATGCATAAAAATCTTTCTCCATCATCTTCACTATTTTATAAACTGGAATTTTTCTACA
Organism: uncultured Phascolarctobacterium sp.; assembly: GCA_964595445.1. Lineage (GTDB taxonomy): Bacteria > Bacillota > Negativicutes > Acidaminococcales > Acidaminococcaceae > Phascolarctobacterium_A. The sequence continues at coordinate 23,753 of CAZQQK010000005.1, read as the reverse complement.
TCAAACATTCCCATATCCGTAAGCCGCAGCTTAGGAATAACAGGCAATGCCATAAAACTCAAACTGATAAAAGGATCTATATTCATAGGAACACCTTGTTCATGTGCCTGCCGAGCAATTTTATCCAAGCTGTCAATAAGTATTTCAGCAGACACATCACTCATTAATCCACAAATATTCAAAGGAACTGTACCTACAACTTTATTATTTTGAACAAGAGTATAGCCCCCTTGAACACGCACCAGTTCAGCAGCAGCAATATTCATAGCCTGCGGATTAGTGCCAATAACAATCAAATTATGAGAATCATGTGCTACAGTTGTAGCTGCCGCACCGTTCTTTAAGCCATAACCGCGTAACAAGCCTAAACCCACACATCCTGTTGCATGATGACGTTCAATCGTTGCCAGCAAATATATTTCACCTTTTGCTAAAGCTTCTGGAATATCCTTGCCTAAAATTGCAGAACGCTCAGTAAAAATTTCTCCCGGAAGCATTTCAATAACAGGATATTCCCTGTCCTCTGCAAAATTGGAAACAGCAAATGTTTCTTCACTGAATGCCGCCGGTTTCACACTTCCTTGTAATACTGCTTCTGGTTTCACCGGAATAATGCTTGAACAGCTTTTCCTCGCATCTATTCCTCTATGATAAACAGCTGCGGGTTTAAGATTATGCAAGTCATTAAAAATATTAATGTCTGCCTGCCATCCAGGTGCAATAGCTCCTATACGTTTCAAGCCATAAATTCTTGCCGCATTAATAGTTCCAAGACGAATTGCCCTAACAGGCTCCATGCCTAAATCTATAGCCATTTTTACACACTGACTGATAGTTCCCTCACGTCTGATATCAGCTAAATGCTTATCATCTGTACAAAAAGCCAAAGAGCTTACATCAATTTTTTCACGAAGTACACCTTCTATTATAGCTGTAAGGTTACGGGAAGCACTGCCTTGACGAACAAGCACAGCTAAACCATTGCGAAGCTTTTCCTTAGCTTCCTCCCAGCTGATACTTTCATGATCAGTAGCAATACCGCTGGCAGCATATGCAGCTAACTCCTTTCCGCTTACGCAAGGTGCATGTCCATCAATTACTCTGCCAGACTGCAAAAATAAATTTAACTTTGCCGCAACCTCTGCATCATCATAAATAACGCCAGGTACATTCATCATCTCTCCCATGCCAAGTATACCAGGAAGATTTATCAACTTAGCCATTTCAGCGGCATTCATAATACAGCCACTATGTTCAAACGGTGTTGCTGGAACACAGCTGGGAAGTTCAACATAATAATTCAAAGGCATATGTCTTCCTGCCTGCAGCATATAACGAATACCATCAGCACCAGCAACATTAGCTATTTCATGAGGATCTGTAATTAATGTCGTTACACCCCAGCGCAGTTCCTCTGTACAGTATGCTTTCGGAGCTGCCATAGAGCTTTCTACATGACAGTGAGCATTAATAAACCCTGGTGCTATATAAGCACCTTGAAGATCTATTATTTCCCTGCCTTCATTATAGCTGCCAATACCAGCGATAACACCATCTGCAACGGCTACATCTGCTTCATAAATACTTTCGGTCAACACGTCAACAACCCTGCCGTTCTTAAAAAGAATATCAGCAGGGTCATTGCCTAATGCGACCGCATGAATACGGCCATTCATAATATCTACCTCATAATTTTACACATAAATATATTTCAGAATAAATATTACAGCCAATGCGTATACAATCCAGCTGTTCTTTTTCCGTTTAAATTCACCAGTCATAAGGTTAATAGCAACATAAGAAATAACACCCATCGAAATGCCCTCAGAAATAGAGTACATAAAAGGCATAGCTACAGCAGCAATAAAAGCAGGTACTGCCTCTGTATAATCATTAAAATCTACATTTAACAAACTGCTCAACATCAAAAAGCCTACAGCTACTAAAGCGGGTGCAGTTGCAAAAGCAGGAATAGCCAAAAAGATAGGTGCAAAGAACAAACTGAGGAAGAAAAGTATCGCTACTACAATAGAGGTCAAACCTGTGCGTCCGCCAGCAGCAACGCCTGAACTGCTTTCTACAAAAGTTGTAACCGTAGAAGTACCTAAAATAGCACCGCCTGTTGTAGCAATAGAATCAGCAAGCAAAGCACCTTCTATTTTAGGCAGTTTGCCGTCTTTATCCAACATATTAGCTTTTGAAGCAACACCAATCAGCGTTCCAAGAGTATCGAATAAATCAACGAACATAAAGGACAGCATAATTGTAATAAAATTAAAAGTAAAAATTGCACTAAAGTCAAGCTGCATGAAAGTAGGAGCCAAGCTGGGAATACTGATACCATTTGCAAAACTCGGCATTACAGAGAACATTCCAAGTTTAGGATTAGGTACATATAAACCTGTAAGTTCACAAATCATACCTAAGCCCCAAGTTGCAATGATACCAATCAAAATGCCTCCAGGGACTTTTCTTGCCATTAAAGCAGCTGTAATCAAAATACCAATCAATGCCAACAATGCTCCCATACCAGTCGAAGCAAAAGTGCCGTCTGCCAAAGAAGCCTTAAACGGATACAAACCTACAAGTGTAGGGCCAGCAACTACAAGCTTAGAATTCTGCAAACCAATAAAAGTAATAAACAAGCCAATACCGCTGGTAACACCAAATTTTAAAGCGGGCGGAATACAGTTAAACAAAGCTGTGCGCACTTTAGTCAAAGATAAAATGATAAATAAAATACCTTCTACGAAAACCGCTGCTAAAGCAACCTTCCAACTGTAACCCATCTGCCCTACAACAGTATAGGCAAAGAAAGCATTTAATCCCATACCAGGAGCCAGAGCAAAAGGATAATTAGAAAAAGCAGCCATGAGCACAGTACCCAAACATGCTCCCAAAGCAGTGGCAGTAAATACAGCACCAGCATCCATGCCGGCAGCACTCAAAATACCAGGGTTTACAGCAAGAATATAAGCCATAGTCATAAATGTTGTAATACCGGCAAGAATCTCTGTCCGGACATCTGTATGATGCTCTTTCAGCTTAAAAGTTTTTTCTAAAAAATCTGTCATACTTTTATTCACTCCTTTTAATCTGTTCTACAGGAAACAGATAAATAAAAAAATATATTACAGACTGCCTGCACAGCCAGACCTTTGTATAACTTCATTTTAAATTAACACAAAGGCTTTTTAATTTTATTAATAAGTCAAAATTTCAGGGCCCTTTTCTGTAATAAGAATCTGATGCTCCCACTGTGCTGAAAGACTTCCGTCTTCTGTATAAACAGTCCAGCCATTAAGCTCATCAATATAGATATTTTTTCTTCCCATATTAATCATAGGTTCAATAGTAAAAATCATTCCTGGTACAAGTACCATACCAGTTTTACGTTTGCCAACATGGCAGACAAATGGATCTTCATGAAACTCTACACCAACACCATGACCGCCAAATTCTTCAACTACAGAGTATCCATGCTTATGCGCCAGTTTAGAGACTGCCGCACCAATATCTCCCAAAAACGCCCACGGCTGTGCCGCCTCAATGCCTTTTAGCAGACACTGTTTAGTAACTGCAACTAAATCAGCTGCTGGTTTTGCTGCCTTACCAACAATAAACATACGTGAAGCATCAGCATAATAACCATTGTAGATAGTAGAAACATCTACGTTAATGATATCACCGCTGCGCAGGACATCACGTTCACTGGGAATGCCATGACATACCTGGTCATTTATCGACGTACAGACACTTTTGGGAAATCCCTCATATCCTAAAGGTGCGGGAACAGCATTATGTGCAACCGTGTAATTATAAACAATGCGGTCTATATCCGCTGTTGTCATCCCCACTTTTATATATTTAGCAACTTCATCTAACACTCCCGTATTAATTTTACAAGCTTCACGAATACCGGCTATTTGCTCCGGAGTCTTTATCATATCACGAGAAGGCACTTCACATCCCTGTGCCTGTAACATTTGCAGTTTCTGGTCATTCATTTTATGACAGTCAGCATAATTTTTACCGCTGCCGCACCAACATAATTCTTCTTGCATTAGAAATCTCCTTGTCTTAAATATGGCTCTTTACAAAGCATTTCAATCTTAATAAATACTATTTTACCACATTATACGAAAAAAACACATTTTTACTGTAAATTTATCCGACATTGTTCGGTTTTTTATGTTAAAATTGTCCTGTAAAATAATTTATGAGAAAGGAATTTTTATGGAAGCGTATGCAATGTATTTTCTTGACCTTATCCTACATCTGGATAAACATCTTCCGGAAATTATGGCAGCCTATGGTCATCTCATCTATGCCATTTTGTTTATCGTAGTTTTCTGTGAAACCGGTCTGGTAATCACCCCTTTTCTACCAGGCGATTCACTGCTTTTCGCCTGTGGAGCACTAGCAGCAAGCAGTCCTGATGGTATGGATATTAAAATCATTACGTTGATTTTTTTAACTTCATCAATCTTAGGCGATGCCTGTAACTACATGATAGGTGAAAAGCTTGGTCTGCACATGATTAACTCTAAACATAGATTAATCAAAAAAGAACATATAGACAAAGCCAGTGCTTTTTATGAAAAACATGGTCATAAAGCTATTTTTCTAGCTCGCTTTGTACCTATTGTCCGTACTTTTGCCCCATTTGTTGCTGGAATTGGCAAAATGCACTACCTCACATTCGCTCACTATAATGTTATAGGTGCTGTTGTCTGGGTATTCCTATTTGTAGGCGGAGGTTATTTTTTCGGCAACATTCCTGCTATCAAGCACAATTTTACTCTTGTGACACTTGGAATTATTATTTTTTCTCTCCTACCCATAATTTATGAATTTTTTGGCAAGCATTTTCTCAGGAAAAAATAATTTTTATATCAGCAGCTCAATAACAGCCTACTGGCTACTGTATTATTTTTAGTTTCAAGGAGGATTCACCCTATGACTTACCGATTTAACAGCGATTATACTGAAGGCTGCCATCCAGCAGTTATGGAAAAACTAATTCAAACTAATATGGAACAAACTGACGGCTATGGTCTTGACCCTTACTGTGAAGAAGCACGTGAAATGATAAAAAAATCTTTTAACTGCCCTAATGCTGATGTACATTTTTTAGTAGGCGGCACTCAAACAAACCTTACCATAATCTGTGCTGCCCTTCGTCCTCACCAAGCTGTTTACGGAACTGTTCCCAGCCATATCAACACACATGAAGCTGGTGCTATCGAACACGTTGGTCATCGTGTATTACCGTTGCCAAGCGAAGACGGAAAACTGACAGCAAAGCAACTCCAAGAGGCTTGGCAGAGTTACTCTACTGATCCATCGCGTGAGCATTGGGCACAGCCAAAAATGGTTTATATCTCTCAGCCTACAGAACTCGGCAGTATGTACAGCAAAAAGGAACTACAAGATTTATATAAAGTCTGCAATGATGCAGGTCTATATCTATTTGTTGACGGTGCACGCTTAGGTTATGCACTAGGAGCACCTGATAACGATATTAATCCTGCGGATTTAGCATCTAACTGTGACGTATTCTATATAGGCGGCACTAAATGCGGTCTGTTGTTCGGTGAAGCAGTAGTCATTACTAATCCTGCACTAAAACCAGATTTTCGTACTATCGCTAAGCAGTGCGGAGCTATCATGGCTAAGGGCAGACTTTTAGGAGTACAGTTTGGTGCTATCATGCAGGATAATTTATATACAAAGATTTGCGGTAAAGCCACACTTCAAGCTTTGCAAATACGTGATGCACTAGCAAAAAGAGGATTTAATTTTGTTACCGATTCACCTACAAACCAGCAATTTGTTATAATGACGCCTGCACAATTCAACAAACTTAATGAAGAATTCGCATTAAGTCATATAGCCTATCTGGCTGATGGTAACTACAGTGTTCGTATCTGCACAAGTTGGGCAACCAAAGATGAAGAAGTTGCTAAACTTATAACTATGATTAACGCACTTTAAAAATATCAACAAATAAATTTTCAACCAGTACTTTATATAAACACAAAAACTGGCGGATTATACAATGTACAAACATCAATCATTAGATTTTCTAATCACATTTTTGAGTCCAGTACATAAATCCGCCAGTTTTTTATTTTAATTTCTCAACCACTCTCTGCAGTCTTTCCTTCCAGTCACTGCAATAATCACTGCCGCCCTGCGCACAGTCACACTTACCACCGCCACGACCATCAAAAGCTTCATTAAGTAACTTGATAATACTGCGGCAATCTTCCTGCAATAAACTGCCACGCACAACCGCATAGCTAATTCTCTCAGAACGTACTGCAATTACTAAAGCAACAGCATCTGTTAATGCAGTAAGTTTCGGCAGCAACAGCTTAATATCTTTCGCTCCGCAGCCATCTAAAGAAACTATCAATAGTTTCGCACCAGTTGCAGTCAAAGGTGCTTCGGTATACAAATTTTTTATGTTGTTTTCTTCAAATTTCAGCAATCTGTCTTTCAACAATGCACTTTCTGCTAAAAACTCTGTTTTAAGTCGTGCTAAAGCAATCGGTACATCTTCAGGTTTCACCGAAAGCTCTGCTGCTGTCTCCAAAAGTTTGCTGTTTTTTATATCCGCATCTATTAATGCTCTGCGTCCACATAAAAATTCAACTCTGCAACCGCCTTTATGTTTTTCATGACGTATTATCTTAACACTTCCTACCATTCCCGTATATGGAGGATGAGTACCGCAACATGTGCAGATATCAGCATTTTCAACAGATACAATACGCAAAAGACCCGTCAGACTGCTGTTAAACTTACGCATCTTTTCTTTTATTTTTACAGCCTCAGTACTGTCTATATAATCAATATGGACAGTACGATTATCCCAAATAATTTCATTCGTATACAATTCTGCCTGCAAAAGCTCTGTTTCAGACAGCTCTTTATCTAAATCAATAGTTACCGTAGTTTCATTCATATGAAATCCAATATTATTTGCCTGAAACAACTTCCAACACGCATAAGACAATAAATGCTCCCCCAAATGCTGCTGCATTCTATCAAGGCGTATATTCCAGTTAATTTTTGCTGATACTTTACTGCCTACAACCAAAGGCTTATCACATTCATGATAGATATGCCCAGCCTTTTCACTTACATGACTGACCTGTGCCTCTCCAATCTTCCCTTTATCGCTAAGCTGTCCACCACCCTCAGGAAAAAATACCGTCTGATCTAACTCAACAATGTATATGCCTGCCTTTTCTTCACAAGATGTTACTGTTGCCTCACAGCTTTTCAACAAAGAATTATTTTCAAAAAGTTTAATTGTCATTGTACTTCCCCCCTAAAAGAACTACTCTTAATAATATTCTTTATTCTATCACTAAAACCTCTGGATGTGTTATAATCAATTAAACACTAAATAAAATCTACTATATCTATATAATTAAGGAGCTGTAAATGTTTCAAAATTTACTTTTTGATTTAGATGGTACTCTTACTAATTCTGCTGAAGGTATTACAAAATGTGTTCAATATGCTCTGCATGCCAATGGTATTGACGAACCAGATTTAAAAAAGCTGGAAGTTTTTATTGGCCCGTCATTGCGTGATAGTTTTAAGAAATTTTATGGTCTTTCTCCTGAACAAATCGAAATAGGTATAAATGCATACCGTGAACGCTATACCAAAATCGGTATTTGGGAAAATAAGGTTTATCCTGGTATGTTGGAATTATTGGAATCTCTAAAAGCAAATGGTCATCGTCTTGGAATGGCTACTGCAAAACCAGAAGTATTTGCTCTGCAAATTGCTGAACGTTTTGGGTTTAATCAATATCTGCAAAATATAACCGGCAGTACTTTGGACGGAAAAATGGATGACAAAGCCATTGTTGTAGAATTGGCACTAAAAAAATGGCAAATCTCTACCCCTGAAGAAAAACTCAAAGTTGCTCTTATAGGTGATCGCAGAGAAGATGTACTTGCAGCTCATGCAAATGGCATAGCTTGTATCGGGGTCGGCTTTGGATTCGGCAGCTACGAAGAACTTATGCAGGCAAAAGCAGATTATTATGTTAAAGACATAGCAGCATTAAAGCAGTTGCTATTAAACAAATCAGCATCAACTTTACTCTAAAATATATTACCGCTAAGGGATGATACTTATGCATATTTTTGCTATTGGTGATCTGCATTTATCAGGAAATCCACCTGCAAAACCGATGGAAATCTTTGGTGAACATTGGCTGGATCACAAAAACAAAATCACAAATAACTGGATTTCTAAAATCACCAATGAAGATTATGTCATAATCTGCGGTGATATTTCCTGGGCAATAAGTTTAGAAGATGCAGCCTATGATTTAGACTGGCTCGCACAACTGCCTGGACACAAGCTGCTTTTACGCGGTAATCATGATTACTGGTGGACATCTTTAAGTAAAATGCAGAAGCGTTTCGGCACTCAATTTGAATTTCTGCAAAACGACTGCATAATGATAAATGACATTGCTATATGCGGAACTCGTGGTTGGCTGCTTCCATCTGCCGAAAACTTTACCGCTAATGATGCTAAAATCTACAAACGTGAAGGTATAAGGCTGGAACTTTCACTGCAGTCTGCACAAAAGCACAATCCTCAAACCATTATTACTGCTCTGCACTATCCACCGCTTTTTGCACGCACAGAACATACTCTTTTTACTAATCTTATGCAGAGATACAATGTCAGTCACTGCGTTTACGGCCACATACACGGTGAGAACCATGTATATACTTTTGAGGGTATACGTGAACGTATAACCTATAAACTTGTATCATGCGACACACAAAAATTTTCGCCCTATAAAATTATCTAAAAACTTTTTAACGCATAAAGAAAACCCGGAAAAATTTTCCGGGTATTTTTCATTGGAGCTACTGACGGGACTTGAACCTGCGACCTGCTGATTACGAATCAGCTGCTCTACCAACTGAGCTACAGTAGCATTTATATTTAATTATTAATCACAGTCTAAAGCTGCTTCTTCAGCAGCCTTAGCAGCTGCCATTTCTGCCTTTGTACGACGTTTTCTAACTTTTTTAGCACTGTTTATTCCTGCTTTTTTGATGACTTTTGCAAGTTCAGAAATGATATGCAGCTCATCTACAGAAGAATCCTTTACCAAATCCGCCAACTCATTGCAATAAATTTGCTCACTGCGATGAATATTATCACAAAGTAATTCGTCTACAGATACATCCAGTACATTTGCTAAATGAATAATTGTCGGCAGCCCAAGTTTAGTATTGCCTGTTTCTATATTGCTTATATGCGGAGTTGACAAGCCTGTTAACTTAGCTATATTTCCTTGAGTTAATCCTTTGCGTGCACGTGCAGCCTTAATTCTCAATCCTATAGCCTTATAATCAATGTCTAACTTCACAAACGTTCTCCCCTTCTGCTTCTAACATACTAACTATAATAACATTACAATTATAGCTGATATTATAACAAAAGGCAAGCTCAAACCAAGTTTTATTAAAATTTATTTTTTAAAACTGGTACAGTCAGACTTCCCTGCGGCATTAATAAAATTTTATAATCCTTACCAACATATTGTTCAGCCAACTTAATAGCATCATCAACATTATCAACTGTTTCAAACAATAATTTTTCGGCAATTTTTTTATCTAATGCTGACACAAGGATAAATTTTGCTTTTTTCATCAATCTTGTAATAGCAAAAGCTTTATGTGCACCGATAACAAAATTCTTTTCCAACTGTTCTTTAATAGCATCAGGCGAAGGATTTTCTTCCAGTGCTTTTTCCAAGGCAGCGCTTCCGCTGCCCTCCTCACACTCACCAATAATAATTACCACACCGCCGTCTTTAACAGCACACCAAGCATTATCCATAGTTTTTTGCAGCTGATAAATATTTATATCCTTAGGATAGCCGCCACAGCTTGCTATAACTATATCTGCAGGCTCATCAACAGGCACACCATAAACCTGTTCTACAAATTTGCACGCTTCCAAATGCGCTTTATTCCAGTCTCCAGCAAAAATTTTTAAAAACTCATGCTGAGCATTTAAAATTGTATGAAAAAGAAACATCTTATGTTTTTTAGCAAAAAGACTTACACCTTCCATTTGATCATCATAAACAGGATTTCCATGAAGTTTTCCCAATTGAGCATTAGGACTCATCATCAGGCTGTGATTCTTTCTTACTGTTTCCATTGCTGCAACGCCAGGCAGAACAGCTTTACGTCCTCCGCCAAAACCGCTGAAGAAATGGTAAACCACTGTACCTGTAAGAATTACAAGATCCGCATCACAAATATGTTTATTTAACCATACAGGAGTCCCATAAGAAGTTTCGCCAAAATATCTGAAATCTTCCTGTACATGACAATCACTGTTATACATTTTCAAACGAGCGGCAATATTTTCTCCTACCTGCTCTACCATTTCTTCGCGACTCATGCAGCGATGCGTCCCCAGAGCAAAAACTATATGCATATCTTCATCTTTAATGCCTAATTTATTCATTTCTTCTACAAGAATAGGCATAAAATCATGTGTATTTGCAACACGGGTTGAATCGTTGCAGATGAAAGCTATTTTCATCCCAGAATGAACAAGTTCATTAATAGGGGCACTACCAATCGGACGATATAAAGCATCAAGCACTGCAGCTTTAAGATTATCCAACAAAGCAGTATTTTTCGTTTTTAATTCTCCTAAAACTCTTTCTTCTTCCAGCGAAAAATGCTTATAACCATGACCATAGTTATACTTATAATTTGTAATAGCCATAATAACACCTCCGATAGCTTTAATACTTTCATTGTATCATAATATTTACTTTTTTGGTAAAGACAATAAAAGCACAGTAAAAATTATACAACCCATCCCTACTAAATCAGGTAGAAAAAGCTTCGTATCTAAAAGAAGAACAACTGAAATAATTGATGCTAATGGTTCTGCGCAGGAAATCAAACTGGCTCTAGTAGGCCCTACAATTTTTAATCCTGCTAGGTAAAGAGCATAACTGGCAATAGTTGCTCCCAATAATAAATACGCAAAAGCAAAATAAGCAGATAAATCCCAATTTCCTAATGCCGAAAAAGGATTTTTCCAAATAACCAATGTCAATCCTGAAATCAACTGTCCCCAACCAATTAAAGTTGCTGCGGTATATTTTTTCAGCATTTCTACAGGTTTTATACTGTAATAAGCATAAGAAACACCAGAAATAACACCAATTACTAAAGCCATAGGTGAAATCGCTAAGCTGTCAATACTCCCATGTGTAGCAATAAGAAAAACACCAGCTAAAGCTCCTATAATGCCAAACAATTCCCTGCTCTCAGGACAACGCTTCTTTTTATAAGCTACCCAAAGCATAACATATATCGGCGCCATATATTGCAGTACAGTAGCTGTAGCAGCATTACACAAACTTATAGTGTAATAAAAACCCAGTTGCGCCCCCAAAATACCCAAGAAAGAAAATTCCAATATATCTAAAGGCTGCTTTCTAAAAACAAAACAAATATCCTGTTTCTGTATAAAAACTGCATAACATAAAAACAGTAATCCTGCTAAAATCTGCCGCATCATACACAGCCAAATCATGTCTACCTGATGATATTGGTTCAAGTACTGACCAGCAACACCGCCCATCCCCCAACAGGCAGCTGCACCAACAATCAGTAGGCTTCCTTTAATCAAGCATCTCACCTCTTGTAAAATCAATTATAACTTCTATATCTACATTAGTATTAGATAATATATCACTGATTCATACAGTTGACAAGCAAATATCTTCAATAAAGAAAAGAGACTGACGCTTTAAGCGACAGCCTCTTTTAACTCTACAATGTAGCAATAAAATAAGCAATACTGCCTACAAGAACTGTTAAGGTTATCATCATAGGATCAGCAATTGAAGTACGATAGTTTTCTGGATTGTAATGTGTACGTTTGCGAAATGGTTTAGCATCAAGAAAATCCATAGGATTATTTGTAAGTCCCATAAATTTCTCGTACAATACACCCCAGGCACTGCCCAAAGCACTGCATAATGCACAAAACAGAGCACTCAAAAGACTAATTAACGAATACAGCGGCTTGCGGTATAACCAGTCAGTGTCCAAACTAAGCGCAGTATGCGGCTCCATTCGCGGCAAAAACATCATAAAAGGAATCATCGTTACAACCAATATTTCGATATAACTTAAAATATGTGCTGCAGTAAAAGGTTCGTATCCAGAAACGCCAAACGGTAAGTATCTATACAGCAAATCAGGATATACTCCATAGAGAAAACATAGAACTGCTCCAATCCCCATAGCCGCATACATATTTTTCGGCAAATTGTTTTTTAACTCAACATTAGTATCTGTATCACGCAGAAAAATGAAGTAACCCATTTTTAATGTAATTGACAAAAAAGTACCTATACTTGCCAGTTCCAGCAAATTATATACCCAGTCATAACCTGCTGCGGAAGCTGCAGCAATAGTTATAGTTTTACTGATAAACCCATTAAATAGCGGAACACCAGAAATGGAAAATGCTGCAACAAAGAAACAAAAAGAAACAAACGGCATTTTCTTCGCCATACCACTAAGTTGATTAATCTTACGGATGCCTGTGGCATAAATAATTGCACCTGCACACATAAAAAGCAAAGATTTGTAAAGAATATGTGAGAAAGCATGGGCAGCAGCACCATTAAGTGCCATTGCTGTTCCAACGCCTACGCCAGCTACCATAAATCCTACCTGACTTATAATATGATATCCTAAAAGCCGACGCATATCATTTTCCATAATTGCATAAGCAGCTCCATAGATTGCCATAAAACAGCCAAGACCCATTAAGAAATCTGTACCAGCAAAAATACGAATTAATGCATATACTGCTACTTTCGTTGTAAATGAACTTAGAAAGACACTTCCCGTAATCGTACCTTCAGGATAAGCATCTACAAGCCAAGCATTTACCGGCGGAATAGCTGCATTCACAGCAACGCCAACTAGTATTGCCCAAAATGCCGCATCATGTGCTCCTTGTGCAAGATTAACTACTAAGCTTTCGCCCTGCCCTAATTTAAGGAACATTCCCAAAAGCAGCAAGTTGCCACCAAACATATGCACTAGAACATAGCGGAAACCAGCACGCCTGGATTCAGGTTTATTGCGGCACCAAATAAGAAACATTGATGTTACTGCAAGTGCTTCCCAAAAGAAAATCAACGTCAGCCAGTCTTTAGACAAAGTAACCCCTAAAGCACAACCAGCATACGACATTGAAGAAAATGCTTCCATCCTATTTTCATTATGACAGGAGTAGATACCGCCTATACAAGCCATAAGTGCAAAAATCATACAGAATATATAACTTAGCTTATCTACATACATATAGCCAAGCTGATACCCTGTACCAAAAAATTCTGTGCTTAAATCCGTTCCAATCTCCATATTAACGGCAGCATAGAAAGCAAATAAAGGACCTACAGCTAGTACAAGTCTACGCAGCATTTTAGGAAGAACCATAGCAATAAAGCCTACAAAGATAAGTATAAACCCTGGATGCAACAGATTAATCATTCTGTTCACCTCCGTCCTTATCATCGTAATAATTTTCATCACGCTGCAAAAGTGGAGTCATTATCAGTTTCGCTGCAATAATTAAGATCCAACAGCCAAAAAAACCAAAGAAAATGTCATAGCCAAAAGGCAGCGGCCACCATGCAGGGCTATGCAGATGAACACCGCTCATTTCACAAATTGCGGACAAAACTAAAACCGCAGCAGCTAAGAAATAAAGTGTTTTTTTACTCATTACAGCCACCCTCCGTTCCAGCCTGCGCAAATAGCGTTGGAGGCCATAGTTGCCAACTTGAAGAAGTGAGGATAAATATCCGGTACAACACCTAAAACAACAGCAAGTAAAGTTGTAATACATATAGGAATCAACATAGCATAACTAATACCGCCATATTCGCGAAATTTTTCTTGTGGGTCTTTACGGAAATATGCCATTTGTACAACTGGCAGCAAATAACCAGCAGCAAGCATTGCACTGGCTACCCATACAAGAATATATAAGGGTTGTCCAGCCTGTAAGGCACCCAAAGCCAAATTCCATTTACTGACGAACCCAACAAGAAACGGTGTACCAGCAATCCCCAAAGAAGCAATAGTGAAACAAGCCATCGTTACCGGCAACTTTTTGCCTATCCCATATAATTCACTAATATTATTTCTATGTGTCCGAGCAATAATCAAACCGGCACACATAAAGAGAGTTATTTTCATAACTGCATGTGCAACTAAATGCAGATATGCACCCTTAATGCTTAACGGAGAGAGCAATGCTGCACCTAAAACGATATAAGATAACTGTCCAATTGTAGAAAAAGCTAATCTACGTTTTAAGTGATCCTGACGCAAAGCAATAAGCGAAGATACAATAATACTGATAGCAGCAGCCCACGCCAGCACGTCAACAATTCCTATTTCCGCAAGCAGCTTAGGTCCAAAAACAAAACCAATAATACGCAAAACTGCAAATACACCTGTTTTTACAACAGCAACAGCATGCAATAAAGCAGAAACAGGAGTAGGGGCAATCATAGCAGCTGGCAGCCAACCATGCAAAGGCATTACAGCAGCTTTTACAGAACCAGCCAAAATCATCAATACGAAAATTGCCTGCAACACCCATGTAGGTGCCATTGATGTTGTCAAGAAACCACCTGGAGTAAACGCCATCGTACCACTGATACAATAAACAGCAATAACACCAGCAAGGAAGAGTTGTCCGGAAATAAGTGTATAAATTAAATATTTACGGCTTGCCATCAAAGCTTCTTGATTACGTTTATGCAGTACTAACGGATAACTTGCCAAAGTTAGTAATTCATAGAAAATAAAGAAGGTAAGCAGGTTCTCAGCCATTGCTATGCCCATAACCGCACTCATGCAGACAGCAAATGCTGCAAAATAACCAGTTTGCTCACTTTCATTATTGCAGCGCATATAACCTATTGAATAGAAGTTCATGGGTACCCACAGCATTGATGCCAATACAGCAAAAATCATACCAGCAGGATCGGTGCGCAAAGTTAAGCCAACAGTATCGGTAATCTGACATAAAGTCCATTGATACTGATTTCCGTCTAAAACTGCAGGCAGCATCGACAAAATAATACCAAATTTGAGAACTGAAGCAATAACACTCCATGTTTCACGCAGATTAGGCCATCTTCTGCTAAAAGCAATGAGTACTGCTGCCAAAAAAGAAACGCCTACTGCCAGAAAGGGTCTGCAATCTATAATGGTCATTTCAGAAACACCTCCGGCAAACCTAACTTAATAATGTCAGTTACAATATCAACGCTATAGAATCCTAAAGCAAGAATACCGATACCTTCAATTAAAATCGGTAACACCATTGCCATTGGCAATCCCAGCTTCCCTTTATGCGGATGTACTTCCGTAAGTGAAGCTTCACGCTGAACAAACATCTGCTCAATAATCCGGAAAAAATAAATAGCATTCAGCAAGCTGCTGATAACAAGTACTGCTATGTAAAAATACTGCTCTCCATTATAAGCACCAAGCATCAAATACCATTTACTGAAAAAGCCACAGGTAGGAGGCAAACCAATCATAGACAGTGATGCTAATAATACGGTAATTGTACTAATAGTCATCTTTTTATTCATGCCACCCAATCGGTATAAATTGACCTCGCCAAAACGGTATTCAATACCAC
The DNA here is from genome assembly GCA_964595445.1 of uncultured Phascolarctobacterium sp. GTDB lineage: Bacteria > Bacillota > Negativicutes > Acidaminococcales > Acidaminococcaceae > Phascolarctobacterium_A. Next base: position 7,976 of record CAZQQK010000005.1, on the reverse strand, counting down.
CGATAACCAAAAATAAACTGCTCTTCATAAAAGCATGATTTATAATATGCAGAACTGCACCTATAAATCCATACATATTCCCCATTGCTAAACCTATAGCAATATAACCAATTTGTGCTACGCTGGAATATGCCAACATACGGCGAAAATCATACTGTGCCATAGCCATAACAGATCCGATGAGGATACCAGCAACGCCAAGAATTCCTAGTACATTGAGTGCACTATGAATAACAGGATTATCTACTTTAAAAATGTAATATACAAAACGAATCAGCGCATAAGCAGGAGCCTTACTCATAAGACCAGCAATAAATGCTGCCGCTCCCGGATGAGCAAAAGTATAAGCATCAGGCTGCCAACCATGCAGGGGAAATAAAGCCATCTTTATACCAAAGCCAATAATAAAGCAGGCTACAGCAATAGCAAACAAAGGTGAATTCAAATGCGGAACAACACGTGCTGCCAAATCAGCCATATTCAGCGTGCCTGTCATAGCATACAAATAACCTACACCTAAAAGGTAGAGAGAAGCACCAATCGTACCAATAAGAAGATAACGAAAAGCTGCCAGCATGGATTTTTTACCGCCTAAGGCTATTAACCCATATCCAGAAAGCGACATAATCTCTAAATAAACGTATAGGTTAAATACATCACCAGTAATTATCATGCCGGAAAGACCAACTGTCAGCAAGCCAAATAAAGTATAGTATCCACCTACATGCAGCCAATCCTCATCCTTAACAAAAGGCTTACTGTATAATGCTACCAACATAGAAATAAAAGTTACAAGCACTGCCAGAACACTGTTTAGGGGATCAAGAGCAAACTCAATGCCGATAGGAGGCTGCCATCCACCCATCCAATAGTGCCAGGTTCTTCCGCCTGCAGCAATAACTTCATGCAAAACAATACAGGCATTAGCAAAAGCACCTGCAATAGAAGCCATTACTATCCACGATCCAAGATTTCTGCTGATACGACTAAATAGCATACATAGAAGAGAAGCTGTTAACGGCAAAAGTACAATTAATACAGGAGCATGCTGTGTCATTTACTAGCCCTCCTCAATACCTCTACTTCTTCTACCGAACCATAAATCTCTTTAATGCGCATTAAAAGTGCAATAGCTACACCTGTAGTACCAAGACTTACAACAATAGCTGTCAGCATCAATCCATGCGGTAAGGGATTAATATATGCATTAGGATCCGTAGTAGCACCATTCAGAATAGGAATCATCCCCCCATCCTTTTGAGCAAAGCACAGGTAGAAATAAATAACTGCAACCTGCATAACATTCATCGCCATCAGCTTTTTCATATAGTTCTTACTTAGAACCATACCATAAACGCCTAAAAAGAATAAAATCATAACCAGGGAATAGATGCCTTTAGTTTTGAGAAACTCATTCAATACTTCCATCATCTGCACCCCTTTTCACAATTGCATCAAATAAATTAATAATTGTCATCATTACACAAACAGCAACACCAATTTCAATAAGGAAAATTCCCAAAGCGTGCATTTCATGTTTAGGTGTCATCTGTATCGGCATATAATCATAATTTAGAAAAAAGTCTGCACCGCCAAACAAAGTCAGCCAACCAGTAAAGGCATATAAAAAAGTACCAACTCCAGCTAAAACCACAGACGTTTTTCCCAATACATTAAATTTAGTATCAAATCCTAAAATCAAACGAGCAAGAAGTACACCTACTGAAAGCAGAGCTCCTGCCTGGAAACCACCTCCAGGTGAAAATTCCCCAAGGCACAATACATAAATACCATAAGTAATCGTAAACGGCACCAGCATACGAAATGCTATATTCAGGACAAGACCGCCAAATGGTTCTTTCATTTGATAATCTCTCCTTCCTCTGGATCTTCAGGTTCCTCTTCAGGTCTGCGCCCTACAGGATTACTGGTAAGTACCAACACTGTAGTTAAACCAGCCAAAAACATTACAGAAGTTTCCCACATAGTATCAAACCCTCTGTAATCAATAATTAAGCCCGTAACAATATTAGGCGAACCTGTATCCTCCGCACTACGGGAGATATAGGTCGGAGTAACATGCTGATTAGGGGCAGTGTTAACATCGCCAATTTCCGGCAGATAAGTTACGACAGAACAAAACATACCTGTCATAATCGCCAGGATAACAGCAACTAATCCACGCATTATTTACACCACCTATCAATTTTTTTCAAAGAAGCTACAAAGAATATTGTTGAAATTGTACCTATTACAGCTTCTGTAAAAGCTACATCTGGAGAACCCATCATAAGATAGAGTAAAACAGCACAAAAACTAAATGCACTATAAATAATAGCCGCACTTAAAATATCTTTGCAAAAAATAACCGCACAAGTAATAAGGATGAGGAATATGAGTAAAATTGCTTCAACAATATATATTTGCACCTTATTTTTCCTCCTTTTCCTTACAAATATTCCCAACAGGTTCATCAGCGCTGTGTCCAGGTTTTTCTAAACCTACAAGCTTTTTAGCACCTTTACTTTTTAACGTCCAAACAGGATATCCTGACTTATAGGCAGCTTTACTCAAAATATGCGAACCTATCGGATTAGCCATAAAAACAATCAGAAAAACTACTGCCATCTTCACCGTCGTTAATGTAGCACCTTCATAAATCATCAGACCGATAAAGGAAAGCGTACACCCCAAAGTTTCACTATTTCCGGACGCATGGATTCTAGTATAAAAATCTGGCAGACGCAACATACCAATAGCAGAACCAATAAAGAAAACTAGTCCGCCCATCATAAAAAGAGCGGCTATCCCTTCTCTGAGAGATGTAATACCAATTTCTGCCATCATATCTTTTTACCTCCCAGAAATTTTGCCACAATAACAGAACCAATAAATCCTAAAATAGCATACGAAATAGCTATATCGACATACATATCAGGTCTACCGTCAATATAGCCAAAAAGTACTAATAATAGAATTGTATCCGCACCAATTACACCTAAACTGTTCATTCGATCAAAAATAGTAGGCCCATTAAAAAGTCGCTGCAACATGGTACCAATAACCAGAAGAATGGAAATCATTAAAATGAAAAAAACAATATTCATAATCATTCCTCACTCTCCAGTACTTCAAAATCAAATTTTTCCCCATAAAGCTCCGCTACTTTTTTCTGCATTCCACCATCAAGTACGCCTGCTGCAGCACCTGTTGTGAGTGCATGAATTTCATAAACGCCTTCATCCGTAACATTAATAGTTACTGTACCAGGTGTCAATGTGATAGAGTTTGCCAAAACTACAGAAGCCATTGGATTATCTGCCTTAAAAGAAAAACGTACTATTTTTGGATCAATATTCAGCTCCTGAGATGTAGTCGCCAATAAAACATCAATATTTGCTTCTACCAATTGCCACATCAGCCAGAAAAAATATAATACTGCCTTAGGGAGGGACACACCAAAGACAAAGTATTTTTTACTGCCGTCTTTATTGGAAACCAGCAACAGCGGATAAGTAATCCATGTTGTTATAACTACAGTCAAAATACCATAAATTACAAATTTAGTTTCCGTTCTGCCTGAAAGAATCATCCAAAAAGCAAAAAGCACAAAAGCTAGTCCTGCCATATGGATTATAGGGGAGCCTACTATTTTTTTATCACTCAATACTCCTTGTTTTCCCACAGCTACCACCTTTCTTTATATTTTTGCATATAATAACATTTACGTAACCAATTTTTGCATTGTCCACTGCTAAACTAGTTGCGAAAACACAAGTACCGCTTTCACGTTGTCATGAAACCGGTACTTAGCAACCCGCACGTTGGTGCGGACAACCTGCGTATCAATATATAACAATGAATCAAAGAACCTACTGCCACTCTTATTAATTATAAATTATACATAAACACAAAAATTCCTGCTATTTTTCTGCAAAAGACTAAAATTTATCTAATTAATTTCCCCTTAAATCAATTAAGGAAAATTTGTCAGCTTCAGGAAGCATTCTTGCTGTAAGGCGTTTTACCCGCTCTATATCTGCTGTACAACATATACGAATACTGCCCTCGCCTTCTGTCCGTAATAATCCCTCTTTTTTAAGTACCGATATAGCTTCGCTGCTGGTAGCTGCTGCAGGATCAACAACCTTTACATCTGCACCAAACTCTGCCTCAATCAAATCTTTTATAAATGGATAATGAGTACAGGAAAGTATCACTGCATCTATTCCAGCAGATTTTAAAGGTTCAGCATATTCCTTCACAGCAGCTATTAATGCAGGACTGTCAAATTTTTCTCCCTCTATCAAAGGCACAAACTTAGGACAAGCCACAGGATAGACCTCAGCTTCAGGGTCAACTGCCAAAATAGCTTTTTTATGAGCCTGAACACCAATAGTAAACGGAGTAGCAAAAACACCAATTTTTTTCTTTTTACTTACATCTAAAAGTTGCTTTTCACCTTTAGACATTCCTATTACAGAAAAATCATTCTCGCCCTTTAACGAATCTACACCTAACATAGTCAAAGTATTGCAGGCAATTATAATCTGCTTAACCTGCTGCTTTGCCAGCCAAGAAATAATTTCTCCAACAAAACTACGAATTTCCTTTTCTGTTCTTATACCATAAGGTGTACGTGCAGTATCACCAACATAAATAAAATCCTCATGCGGCAGCATTTGATGCAGACACTTTAAAACAGAAAGACCCCCAACCCCGGAGTCAAGCACACCTATGGGTGCATTCTTCTTCATAAGGATAGCCTCCTTTTGCACTTTAACTAGTTAATTATATCACTTCTGTAAGTTTACGTAAAATAAAAAGGTCGCCGAAGCGACCTAAAGTTTAAATGTTATTTTACCGTAAAAATCAGGCTGTAATTCCTCCATCAACAGTTACTGTACTGCCTGTCATAAAAGCATTAGCTGGTGATGCAATACTGCATATAACATGGGCAGCTTCAGCAGCTATCCCTATACGCTGCAAAGGATAAGCAGCTGACATATCGGCTAAAGTATAACCGCCATCAGCATCAACTAATTGCTTCGCTAATAACGGTGTATCTATATCAGCAGGACATACACAATTCACGCGCACATCTGGAGCCAGATCCAACGCCAAAGCACGTGAAAATGCTGCAACCGCTCCCTTAGAAGCACAATATAAGGCGCAACCATAATTACCTTTTACGGCTGCATCAGAGGCAATATTAACTACATTACTGCCTCTGCGCAGATACGGTAATGCTGCTTGTGTCAACATCATTGTACCTTTGACATTTGTCGACATCATTTCATTAAAGTCTTCATCTGTTAAAGTTTCCAAACGCTGTTCACGATAAAATCCCGCACTATTAATCAAAATATGCAACTGCCAATCTGTACTATGTTCAAATGCTGCAATCTGAGAAACAGCATTTCTGCACTGTTCCTGTACGCTCACATCACAAGAAATAAATTCTGCCTTACGTCCAGTCTGTTCATGCAGCATCCTTAATGCAGATAATCCACGTTCACGCGAACGTCCCAAAATATATACACGAGCACCATCTAGCAATAAAATCCGTGCTGTTTCTAAACCAATACCAGAAGTTCCTCCGCTGATTACCGCACACAAATCAGTACAGCCATAATTCAATTTATTTCTCATCTGTTTGTTCCCTCACTTCAATCTCTGATGGCAAAAGTATAGTTATTATCGTTCCTTCATCCACTATACTTTTTAATTCTAACTTCATATCATGACACAAAGCTATCTGTTTAGCAATAGCAAGTCCTAAGCCACTCCCCTCTTTATTGTGTTCATTGCGAGCTTTATAAAATCGATCAAAAGCATATGGAACATCTTCCGCATTAATCCCACAGCCATGATCAACTACCTGTATTTTATTTTTCTTAAACTGTACCTCTATTATACTATTGGCTGGCGAAAACTTAATACTGTTATGCAGAAAAATCATCAGCATTTGTCTCAATCTACCATAATCACCATATAACAAGTAAACCTCTTTATCAACCATACCATTAATTTGTATATGCTTATCCTTGCCAATTTGTCTGCTGCTGCGCACAGCATCATTGATAACATCTACTATATTCAGTACAGTTTTATCAACTGGGAGATTATCACTATTCTGCAAACGTGACAAATCAAGTAAATCATTTATCAAGCGCTGTAAAAACAGGCTTTCTTTATACATTTGCTCATGAAACTCCTGAACATCTCCAACATCTGTCACAACACCATCGCGTAAAGCCTCCAAACTGCCACGAATAACAGTTACCGGTGTACGCAGTTCATGTGAAATATTAGCAATAAACTCTCGTCTAAGCTTTTCAAGCTTCTGACTTTCCGCATCAGCTAATTGTAACCGTTCAGCCAAAAGGTCTAAAGTTTTGGCTAGCTCACCAATTTCATCATGCTGTTTAATCTGACTACGTGCACTATAGTCGCGTTCGGCAAGACGTTCGGCAATGTTTTTCATAAGATTTACTGGTCTAGTAAAACGCCAGCTCAACACAACAGCCAATAACATACTCAGTCCTAAAGCTGCCAACATACTAACCAGTAAGATCCGCAGTCCAGCCCAAACAGCAGTCTGCAATCCTTCCACAGGAGAATGCAAAAGCAGCACTGCTTTAATTTTACCTTCAGCATCAAATACCGGTTCCGCTACCGTAAGCATAATAGCATCAAATATAGGATTATATTCTTCTAAGACAAAGCTTTCTCCATTTTTAAAACATTCTTCAACCTTTTCCTTAATAGTAACCGGCATAAATTCATATGCTTCTTTAGGAGTACGTGGTCTAATCTTTCGGTGTGGCTGAACATAATCTGTATGATGAAGTTTTTTCTCCAGCCAACTGCGCTCATGTTCCAGTCGTTCTCTTCTCTCTCTCTGATATTTCATAGTCTCAGGATTTATGTTTAAATTACGCTCACTATCAACCACCCAAACTATATCCTGTGTCACATTATCAAGATAGGTGATAAAACGGCTGTTGGAAATTCCTGTACCATACTGACGTTCCAAACGATTCATATTATCACTTATAACATCTGCGATTTTTTCAGCTCGCTGCAACATTTCCTGCTTTTTTATTTCAATCGTATGTTCCTTAAAAAACTGATAAAAAACACCACCAATAATTAATGTTAGAAGTAACAGTAACGCTGAAAAATACAATGTTAGTTTAAATGCAATTTTATTTTTCATTGCGGTGTCCCTCAAAACGGTAGCCTACACCCCAAATTGTTTTTATTTCCCATAAAGGATGTTCATATTTATCCAACTTAGCACGCAACCGTTTAATATGAGAATCAACTGTACGACTATCGCCAAAATAATCATAACCCCAAATACTGTCTAATAAATTATCTCTGCTAAAAACCTTAGTAGAGTTTTTAGCAAGTGTCCACAAAAGTTCAATTTCTTTTTTAGTAAGTGCAATATCCTGTTTATCAATCTGCACTTCATATTTATCCAGATTAATATAAAGATTTCCATAAATTAAAATATTACTGTTTACTCCTGTTTGCTCCTGTACATTTATACGACGCAGAACTGCACGTACACGAGCCATAACCTCAGGAGCACTGAATGGTTTTATAACATAATCATCAGCACCAATGTCCAGTCCCATGATTCTATCATAATCCTCACCACGTGCCGTAATCATAATAATAGGCACCATTGACTCACTTCGCATACGGCGGCACACTTCAAAGCCATCAATTTCCGGCATCATTACATCAAGAAGTACCATTACAATTTCATCTTCATATTGAATAAATTTATTTAAAGCTTCTGCACCATCAAGAGCTATAACAGGTTCTAACCCCTCTTTTTTTGCATAACCAGCAAGAATTGTCGTAATTTGTTTATTATCGTCAGCAATAAGAATTTTTTTCATAAACTTACCTCCTTTTATCTAATTCTTTTTTTATTATAATACACATTTATGTTGAAA
>CAZQQK010000004.1:11941-35359 GCA_964595445.1 uncultured Phascolarctobacterium sp. | reverse complement strand
TTTAAATATATTTTTAATATGTATTGCCATAAATATTCTATTATATCTACTTGAATATCTCAAGCATTTTATCAACCTGCATAGCTCGACTGCCTTTAAGCAAAATTATATCACCAGCTGCAGCAAGCTTACGCAGTTCATCAGCTGCCTCCTGACGATTTGAATAATGACTAGCATTAGCTCCAAGTTTAACTGCTTCTTCACTTATATAAGCAGATTCTGTACCATATGTCAAAACAAAATCTATATTATGTTCTACTGTCCAACGACCAACACGACGATGTGCCTCTTCGCTGATAGTACCAAGCTCAAGCATATCAGCCAACACAGCAATTGTACGGCCATTGCCTTTAGCTGCTTTTTTTGCTTCAACTAAAGTTTTTAAAGCAGCCTCCATTGAAGCTGGACTGGCATTATAGGCATCATTAATAAAAGTTAAATCTCCAATATAAATAATCTCCTGCCTACTGCCGGTAAGTCGTGCCACAGCCAATGCTTTCGCACTTTCTTCCATAGATACTCCATAACAAGCAGCACCTGCTATAGCACTCAAAGCATTATAAACATTATGCTCACCAATCAACTGTAATCGAACTTTTACTGTTTTATTAGTAGCTTTTTCAGTACAAACAAAAGTCGTTCCTGCTCCAGTAGTAACTATGTCACTTCCACGATAATCACAATTTTCGCCCAATCCAAAATAAACTATTTTAGCACTAGTCTTTGCAGCTGCACCTAAAACATACTTATTATCACCATTAAGTACAGCAAAACCATCATATGGAAGATTTATAACTATTTCACTTTTAGCTCTGCCAATATTTTCCATACTGCCCAAAAGTTCCATATGTGTTTCACCAACATTGGTAATCAAACCACTGTCTGGTTCAGCAATACTGCACAGTTCAGCAATCTGACCTAAACCGCGCATTCCCATCTCAACAACCGCAATATCTGTATCTTCAGTAATACTAAACAGAGTTTTCGGCAAACCAATTTCATTATTAAAATTGCCCTGTGTCTTTACAACACTATATTTAGCAGCTAAGCAGGCTGCCAATAAATCTTTAGTAGATGTTTTACCATTAGATCCAGTAACAGCAAATACTTTTAGTTTTTTTTGTTTCATTCTATAAGCATGAGCTAATTGCTGATATGCTAACAGAGTATCATTCACCATAAATATTGAGGTTCCTACAGGTAAATCCTTTACTTGACGTGAAACAACTACTCCTGCTGCTCCTTGCGCGACAGCCTTAGCACAGTAATCATGTCCATCAAAATTATCTCCTTTAAGAGCAACAAAAAGTTCTCCTGCTTTAACTGTTCTAGAATCTGTAGTTATTCCAGTAAAATCATAATCTTCAAAAACTGAATTCGTAGCTTTTATAACCTCGCTGACTTTCAGCATTTTTTATCACTCCAGTATTCCATAACAACTTCTTTATCATCAAAATGAATGGTTTTATCTTTCAAAATTTGGTAATTTTCATGACCTTTACCGGCAATAAGTATTACATCATTATCAGCAGCCTCTGATAATGCATAATTAATAGCATCACGTCTGTCACTCAAGCGATTAACACGCTTACCATCTGGAACGTCTTTAAGGGCAGTAAATATTTCATCAATTATCAGCTCTGGATCTTCTGTACGCGGATTATCAGAGGTAACAACTACATTATCAGCCAACTGCAAGGCCAAAGCTCCCATAATAGGACGCTTTTTATTATCACGATCACCACCGCAACCAAAAACAACCCAAAGTTTTCCGTTGGTTATCGACCGAGCTGTGTGCAGTACATTCTCTAAGCCATCAGGAGTATGTGCATAGTCTACAATAACAGTATATGGCTGACCAGCTTCAACCAACTGAAAACGACCTGGCACTCCATCAAAACCATTTAGGACAGTTTCGATAGTATTCTTATCAATTTTTTCAGCCAGCATTGCCCCAATAACTCCCATAACATTATAAACATTAAATTCACCTGTTATTTTCAATTCTAAATTCATTTCCCCAACAGGCGTATACAACTGTAACTGCATATTTTTAGGAGCAACAGTAAAACTTAATGGATAAATATCGTTCTCATGCTCTTTACCATAGGTTAATATATTTACTCTAGTACGTGCTTTTATAATAGCTGAACTTGTATCATCCATATTAAACACAGCATTTTTATTAGCCTTTGCACCTTCATGCAAATGCTCAAAAAGCAAACTTTTAGCATCACGATAATTTTCCATTGTTCCATGAAAGTCCAAATGATCCTGTGTTATATTTGTTAAGACAGCACAATCATACTCAATACCTGCTACACGCTTTAAAGCTAATGCATGACTTGAAACTTCCATAACACAATAATCACAATCTGCACAACACATATTGTATAATGCTTTTTGTAAATCAACTACATCAGGAGTAGTATTATGTGATACCATAACTTCATCATTAATCATAATATTAATGGTACCTATCAAGCCTACTTTAAAACCAGCCTTACGTAAAATCATACGAATGATATTTGTAGTTGTTGTTTTACCATTCGTTCCAGTAACACCAATCATTCTCATCTTTCTTCCGGGATAATCATAGAAGAAAGGTGTAACTATCTCCATTGCTTCACGCGTATCAGCAACTTTAATTAAAGTAATCCCTTCTGGAACAATATCTGGAATATATTCAACAATAGCAGCAACAGCCCCTTTAGCCGCTGCCATATCTAAAAATCTATGTCCGTCAACAGTAGCACCCTTTAAACAAATAAATAAACTGCCTGCTATTGTATTACGAGAATCAGCCGTAATATCTGTAATTAATTTATTAACACTACCTAACACTTCAGCCTTAGGCAGCAAAGCAAGGAGCGAAGCTAATTGCTTTTTCATATCATAACCCTCCTGTATTTAGCCAAAACACTAAATTAAGTATATGTATTTTTGCAGTTATTCGAGATATTAAATTGAAATGGCAGCCAAAAGGCTGCCTCCCAAAATTCTCATTCAAATTATATCACAAAGTACACTGAATGGCTATGTTTATTTATTAACAACAACTGCATAAATGCTGTTAGTTTATTTCTGGACTCCAGCCTGTACATAAATATTACTGCGTGCAACACTCATTCCCAGCTGCTGCTCTGCAAGTCCTATAATTCGTTCCGGTCCCTTAAGTTGTTCTACCTCTATTTTCAGCTCATTATTTTTATTTATAAGCTGTGCTTCCTGTTGCTGCATTGTTACAAGCTGATTTCCAAGCTGTAACATCGCCTCACTGCGAACAACAACAGCCAAATAAGTACTAATAACAATTATAGCAAATATAGTAATTCTATTACGCCATAATCTGCGGTAGTCGGGTTTCTTTACCGGTCTTTGTAAAGGCTGCCGAAATTCTTCATTTTGCGCAGGCACATCCTGCCAAGCATAATTATCATATTTTCTCGCTAGCATCAGACTTCACCACTTTATATTTCATTTATCGTATCAACTTAAAAATCTTGTTAATAAAACTATATCTTAATAGCATAACGCAGACGAGCACTTCTGCTTCTAGGATTAGCCTCCACCTCTGCCTTTGAAGGAATAATACTTCCAGACTTTTTCAAAACAGGTTTTTTGCCACAAATACACACCGGTAACTGAGGCGGGCAAATGCATCCTTTACTCAGTCTTGCAAAAGTCTGCTTTATAATTCTGTCTTCAAGAGAATGAAAAGTAATAACTCCAATACGTCCTCCACTTTTCAGCCTTTGGACAGCTGTTTCCATGGTTCTCTCTAAAATACCAAGCTCGTTATTAACTTCTATTCTAATTGCCTGAAAAGTTCGTTTAGCAGGATGTGGTCCATCTAAACGAGCGCCTTTAGGAATAGCTTTCTTAATAACATCTACCAATTCAAAGGTTGTTTTTAAAGGCTTATTTTTACGCTCAGCTACAATAAACTGTGCAATACGTTTTGCCCAGCGTTCTTCACCATATCGGTAGATAATATCTGCTAAGTCATCTTCCTTATAATAATTTATTATATATGAAGCATCTAGTTCGGCATTTTTATTCATACGCATATCAAGTGGACCATCATGCATATAAGAAAACCCTCTCTCAGGCGTATCAAGCTGGTAACTAGAAACACCTAAATCAAAAAAAATACCATCTATCTGCTCAATCTCCATATTATCGAGTACCTGAGAAAAATTTTCAAAATTGGACTTAGCAACTGCAGTTCGACACACAAATTTATCTAAAAGTCTCTCTGATCCAGCAGCAATTGCATCATCATCCTGATCTATGCCTATCAGCAATCCTTCTGCCTCAAGCTTTGCAGCAAAAGCACTGCTGTGTCCAGCTCCTCCCATAGTACAATCTACATAAATACCATTTTTATCTGTAATAAGAAAATCTACACTTTCCTGAAGCAGGATACTTGTATGTTTGAATTCCATTTTTATCACCGATCTCAAATGCCCAAATCTGCCAACTGCTCTGCCAACTCATTGATATCATCAGCATTTTCTTCATTATATGTATTCCATTTATCTGCTGCCCAAATTTCTGCACGATTTCCTGCTCCAATAATCACTGCATCTTTCTCCAGACCAGCATATCGCCGTAAATTTACAGGTAAAAGTACTCTTCCCTGTTTATCACACTCACCTTCACAGGCACCTCCGAACAAAAAGCGAGTAAAATCCCGCGCTGTTTTTCTGCTCATCGGCAAAGCAGCTAAAGTTTGCTCAAGCAGATGCCATTGCTCTATATCATAAACAAATAGACATCCATCTAAACCCTTAGTAATAATAAACTTATTACCAAGACTTTCACGTAGTTTTGCGGGCATAGCAAGACGACCCTTTGCATCTATTGTGTGTTCATATTCACCTAACAGCATTACATCGCCCCTCCTTTACCCACTTTACCCTACTTTTCTCCATTATATCGTTATTTTTCCTCTAGTGCAAGCTTTTATAGCTAATAAATGAAAATAATTAGCAAAAAGTGTATTGCTGAAATATAATTTACAAAAAAATTTCTATTTCAATTTGGCTTTTAGTAACCAAGATGTTATAATGATGATGTACAATTTTAGTGTATAATTTTTACATAAAGGAGACTTACTAATGATTACTAAAGACACCGGCATTATTGAAGCCGTTCAAAACCATCCTGAAATTATCGAAGTTTTTGCGGAATACGGTCTTGGCTGTATCGGTTGTATGGCTGCACACTTTGAAACTATCGGACAAGGTGCAGGTGCTCACGGAATTGATGTGGATGCATTAATTGAAGATATCAATAAGGTTATCGCTGAAGCAGAAGTAAATAAATAATAACAAACAGAAAAAATAAAATCAGGTCATATAATGACCTGATTTTATTTTTTCTGTTCTTATAATTTAATTCACATTAAATAATCTGCATAAATAACAATTCTTTTAAACGTAATATGCGAAAATGTTATATCTTTTCTATTAATATATTACGCCCAAGCATACGATTATATTCCCACATTCCCTTGCCTTCATTTTGTTCAAACTGATTCATCACAGCGTTAATTTCATCAGCATAATGGACAATAAAGGCTTCTCTAGTAGCACAAGCTACGGGAGATCCTTTTTCATTATCTCCATGATGTGAAAGCAATATATGCTGTAATTGCTCTAAACTAGAAGATGCTATGCGTAATTTAGCAGCAGCTTCCTGCACTATAAAGCAGGACATAGCAATATGTCCCATAAGACGTCCTTCATTAGTATAAGGAAAACCTATTTCAGCAGAAATCTCCCTAATTTTACCAATATCATGCAGTAAAGCACCTGCAATAATCAAATCCTTATCTATGCCTTCTACTTGCGCAGCCAACGCCACCGCTATACCAGTTACGTCCACAGAATGCTGCATCAATCCACCAAGATAAGCATGATGTAAGCGCGTACCGGCGGGATTAGTAATGAATCGTTCATAAATACTGCCACTGAAAATGTTTTCCAATAACATTCTCAATCCTGGTGTTCGTACAGACTTAATATAATTACTAAGCTTATTTTTATAATCCTCTAAATCAAAATTTCCATGTGGAAGTAAGTTAGTTATATCATCTTGCGGAAGCAGATTATCTATACGCTGTACAATAACTTGCAACGCCATATCATTAGCAAATTTATTTATATCAACACTGCCGGCTACCATAAAAGCAGTCGGAGTTTCTAAGTCACGCATTCTATCAACCAAAGCAGCATCAAAACAAATAAATCCTACTCGTCCGCTGTTATCCTCCAACAGACCACGAGCAAAAACTCCCCCATTAGAGGAATTTCCTATTTTCTGCACACGAAGCAATACAGCTTGGCAGATTTTCATACCAACTTTAAAGTCTTTTATCATAAAAAGTCACCTTGCTTTCTCTTATAAAAGTATCATATATGTTTAAGCAGCAATGTTTCTGCCGCTATATTTATATCTATATTCCAATTTTTCTCAGCAAAACGTAATGATAATCTATCAGCAAGATCTTCCAATACAGGCAATTCAGTTGCCTGATGTCCAGCATCAATAATATTCAATCCACTAAAAACAGCTTTTTGGGCTTCGTGATATTTCACATCACCAGTAACTAAAGTATCTGCACCCTTACTAAGTGCCAAATCAATGAAATCTGCTCCCGCACCGCCGCATACAGCAACTTTATTTACTACTCTGCCCGCATTACCAACTGTTAAGTAATCAGCTTTTAAAGATTTTTTTACAAAAACAGCAAACTCATTCAGGCTTACAGATTGTTTCAGCACACCTATACGTCCAAGACCACTTGCAGTATCCAAAATATCTACGTCCTTAAGATGTAAAATTCTTGCAAGTACAGAATTTACACCAGTAGCTACACAATCAAGATTAGTATGAGCACTGTAAACAGCGATACCATTTTCTGCTAATCGCAGAAGCAGTTCTTGTTGCCAATCAGCATCTGTTACACTGTTAAGTTTATGAAAAACAGCAGGATGATGTGTTATTAAAATATCAACTTTTTTACTAATAGCCTGACTCACTGTTTCCTCAGTCATATCTAACGCTAATAACAAACTATGAACATTACGGCTTCTACGACCTAACATAAGACCAACATTATCCCAGCTTTCCGCTAACTCAGGCGGTATCATTTCATCTAAAAGTTTAATAACCTCATTTACAGTTATAATTTTTATCACCTTGCAACACCTCCAAAGCTGCTTGCAACGCTTTCATTTCACTGTATTTAGAACTTTCTTTAGCACTTTTACTGCGCTCCATATTTGCCAACAGCTGTCGACAAAGCATTACTTGTCTATTCATCTGTTTTATTAATAAACTATGCCGTTTTTTCAATAAAACAGGACCTATAAAATACTCTGCTTCACTATATTTTTCACTTACTCCTCGACAAGCAGCAATTATTTCATAAAAATGAGGTTCATCATCTACTAACTCTTCATCCACCAGTTGCCAACCATTATTACACAACCAACGCCGCAAACTGGCAGCTCCTGCCATAGGCTGCAGCACTAGCAATTTAGCACTAGCAGCTACAGAAAAATTTGCTTCTAAAATACTTATAATGGTAGAAGCTCCCATACCTGCAATAGTTATACAATCTGCCTCACCTGATGTAATTACTTCAAGACCACTGCCCATCCGTACCTGTATTAATTTCTGCATATTATTTGCAGCAACAGTATTTCGTGCAGCCTGACACGGTCCAACAGCAATATCACCAGCAATTGCACTTTTTATACAACCATTTTTTAAAAGCCAAACCGGCAAATATGCATGATCTGTACCAATATCTGCTAAAATGCTCCCATGCGGTACCATTCTAGCTATAGTCTCCAATCTTTTTCCTATATGCATAAATTCCTCCTAATCTGCTTTTTCAAACTGAGCCATATATAAATTGTAGTAGTCCCCTTGCAAACTCATTAACTCTTCGTGAGATCCCTGTTCTGCAATACCAATAGGAGAAAGAACTATAATACGATCAGCATTGCGAACAGAGGCCAGTCTATGTGCTACAATTAACGTAGTTCTATTGTTAGCCAACTTATTTAAAGCTCCCTGAATATTTTTTTCAGTTTCATTATCCAAAGAAGATGTAGCCTCATCTAAAATAAGTATAGCAGGATTTTTCAAAAAAACACGAGCAATAGCAAGGCGCTGTTTTTGCCCGCCACTTAATTTAACTCCTCGTTCACCTAAAATTGTATCATATTTCTGCGGCAGCATTTCAATAAAGCGATCAGCCTCTGCCAACATTGCTGCTTCATAAATTTCTTTATTATCCGCATCAGCTCTACCATAGGCAATATTATTCTGCACCGTATCGGCAAACAAGAATATATCCTGCTGTACAATGCCAATATTACGTCGCAAAGATGATAACTTCATAGTGCTTATATCAATATCATCAATAAAAATTTTTCCCTGCTGAGGCTCATAAAAGCGAGGCAACAAACTACAAAGTGTACTTTTTCCTACACCAGTCCCACCCACAAAAGCTACAGATTCACCAGCTTTTATATGCAAAGAAAAATTTTGCAGCACAGGCTTTTTCCCATCATACGCAAAAGTAACATTCTCAAAACGAATATCTCCTTTTAATGTTTTAACAGATACCGCATCTTGTATATCTTTTATATCAGACTGTAAACGCATCAATTCTTCAAACCGCTGATAGCTTGCAACACCTTTTTGATACACTTCTGCTAAAGCGTTAAGCCGCAAAATAGGCCGTACAAAAATAGATACATAAAGCAAAAACGCTACTAAATCACTGAACTGCATTTTTCCTAAAGTAATCAGCACACCACCTGCTACAATAATAACTAAATTAGTAATATTTGAAAAAAATACCATACTTGTATTAGAATGTGCCAAAATAGTAAACGACTTACGTCTTGCTTCTAATAACCGTTCAGCAACCTTATCCAATTTACTAGTTTCTATATTTTCATTGTTAAAAGACTGCACTAAACGAATTGCATTAAGACTTTCTGTTATCTGTGCAGTAAGATTGCCTACTTCCTTACGTGCTGTATAACCTGCTTCTTTTAAACGCCTGTTAGTTGTCACAGAATCATAAGCTTTCATCAGCAACAAAATATTAACAATTATTGCTAACTGCCAATTCAAATAAAATAAAATGCTAATAGTTCCTAACATAAATACTATACAAACCAATAAATAATTAGGCCCTAAAAAAATCAGCTCTCGTATTTCGCCCACATCACCTACAACACGTGCTACTAACTGTCCAACTCGCTGATTATCAAAATAACGAAAACTCATACTCTCAATATGTTTAAATAACGCTCTCCGCATATCCTGTTCAATTAGAACTCCTATCATGCGCCCGTGCTTCATCACCTGATAATTAATCACTGTATTAAATAAATACAAAGACAACAACACTACTGCTGCCCAAAGCAGTTCTTTTATATTACCAAAAGGCAGAATATCATTCATAATATAACGAATATACATAGGGAAAAACAACTCTGCCAATGAAACTATAATAGAACCCAGTAATGTAATAAACAATATTCGCTTATAAGGTATATAGTATTTTAAAAAGCCTTTCAGCATAATTTTTCTCCACTAATTTTTATCTGTACATTATATCATATTTTTTGCAGCATAGGAATGTTAGGCGACTGCAAAAATCCTAAAACACAAAATATAAAATTTAACTCTTGGACGCAAAATAACCGTACCGGAATTTTCCAGTACGGTTATTGTCAATTATTTAAGCAATTCACGAACAACAGCATTAATACGCTTGCCATCTGCACGACCTTTTGTTTTAGCTATTACAGCAGGCATCACTTTACCCATATCTTTTGGGCTTGAAGCACCTACTTCAGCAATCACTTCAGTCACAATAGCTTTTAGTTCGTCATCACCAAGAGCCTCAGGAAGATATTTCTTTAAAACGTCAATTTCTTCCTTAGCTTGGGCAACCAATTCGTCACGACCAGCTTTTTGGAATTCTTCCAAAGAGTCTTGACGCATTTTGACCTCTTTCATCAAGACAGCTAAAACTTCATCCTCTGTAAGTTCTCTTTTGTCATTGATTTCAACATTTTTAATATTAGCACGCACCATGCGAATAACAGATAAACGCAGTTTTCCAGCTTCTCTATCTTTCATGGCCTGCTTCATATCAGCAGTCAATTGGTCTTTTATATACATACAGCCCGCCTCCAATTATCTGGTTTTACGTTTTCTGGCTGCTTCGGATTTTTTCTTACGGGCAACGCTAGGTTTTTCATAATGCTCGCGTTTTCTTACCTCAGAAAGAATGCCTGCCTTTTGGGTTGCTCTTTTTAATCTGCGCAGTGCTCTGTCTAAAGTTTAATTCTTGCCAACTTTAATTTCTGCCATCTGATCTCCCTCCCTCCACACACTTAGGGAAGTGTATATGCAAATTAAGTTCTTAACTGTTTCCAGCTAAAAACACTTACTGATTGATTATACTAAAAATAGCAAGCAATGTCAAGTTTTAGCACGGAGGCCATCCTAAAGCTTTGCCGCCAATTATATGTATATGTAAGTGCTTAACAGTTTGTCCGCCATCATCGCCAGTGTTGATAACTACACGAAAGCCTTTTTCTGCAATACCTGATTTTTCTGCAATCTGTTTTACCTTGCCAAGCATATATCCAAGTAATTCTGGAGCTGCGGTAGTAACATTTGCAGTATGAATTTTAGGCATCAATAATATATGCACCGGTGCGGCAGGTGCAACATCATTTATAGCAATCATTTTATCATCTTCATATACTTTAGCAGAAGGAATATCTCCCTTTATAATCTTACAAAAAATACAATCTTCGCTCATCTTATCAAATCTCCTTCCAGTTTATTATTTAAATACTATTCTGCTTTATAACATTTTTTCCTGCTATGTAAAAAATATTTCACTTAATTTCCCCAATTAAATAATCATCCTGTACGCCTGTAATTTTCACCTTAGCTATTTCTCCTGCAAGTTTTGTACAAGCAGGAACAACTACACGCAAATATGGTCCACAAAGTCCCTCCATGTGTATATTATCTATTGGCTGCTCAAAAAGAACCTCTTCTTCTTTACCAATCATCGCTGCCAAGGTACGCTGATGCAGTTCATCATCAACTTGAGCTAAAAGTGCTGCACGTCTGTTTTTTTCTGCTTCATCTATCTGCTCAGGCATCACAGCTGCTGGTGTCCCCTTACGTTTTGAGTAAGGAAAAATATGCATTTTAGTAAAGCCACATTGTTTAACAAATTCTAAAGTTGTTGTAAAATCAGCTTCTGTTTCACCAGGAAATCCTACAATTATATCTGTAGTAATAGCTATATCCGGCACCTGTGCACGAATTTGCTGAACAAGTTCAATAAAGCGTTTAGTATCATAAGGCCTATGCATCAAACGAAGAATTTTATCACAACCACTTTGCAGAGGCAGATGCAAATGTCGCTGCAACCGCGGCTCTGTTGCCATAAGCTGCAGAAGACGTGGCTCAACCTCCACAGACTCCAATGAACCAAGTCGCAAACGTTGTACTCCTTTTACACTAAGTGCTGCCTGTACTGCATCATACAATGATACACACTGTCCATCTTTAGTCAGTTCTCTACCATAACAGCCAAGATGAATTCCTATAAGAACAACCTCTTTATAGCCTGCAGCAACTAGCTTCGCAGTTTCTTCACGAATGCTGGCCAAACTACGACTACGCAGTGGGCCACGAGCAAAAGGAATAATGCAATAAGTACAATACTGATTACACCCTTCCTGAATCTTCAAAAAAGCACGAGTCTTATCAGTCTCAGTTCCCACACCTAATTCTTCAAATTTAGTGTCAACAGTCATCTGCTGTACATTATCCAAAATTTCTGTATGCTTGTCCTCCAAAGCAGAATTTACAAGCTCTACAATTCTTGCACGCTCCTGATTGCCGATAATCACGTCTACACCTGTAATGGCTTTTACTTCCTCTGGTGCAGTCTGCGGATAACAACCAGTAACAACTACTAATGATAATGGATTACGGCGTACAGCACGATTAATAATTTGCCTTGATTTACGTTGTCCTGTATTCGTTACAACACAAGTATTAATCAAATATACATCTGCTGTTTCACCAAAAGGTACTACCTGATAACCTGCTGCACGAAATATTGTTTCCATGCTGGCTGTATCTGCCTGATTAACTTTACAGCCTAAAGTATAAAAAGCGATTCTTTTCATTTTTTAATCAATCTCCCAAATCTCCCGTTTCATAAAAAATCGCAGATATCGCTACTAACCCTGCTGTTTCTGCACGCAAAATCCTACGTCCCAAAGAAACAGGTACAGCACCGGCATTACGTGCTTTTTGAAGTTCAGATTCACTAATTCCTCCCTCTGGTCCAATAATCAGCAGCAAATCTGTTAATTTTCCAGCAGCCTTTGCCTCTAAAAGAGCTGCTTTAAGACTTTTTTTATCTTCACACTCGTAAGCAATAATTTTTTTTTGATAGTTATTAACAGCTAAAAGTTCAGCCAATGTCTGTATTTGCTGTATCTGTGGAATAATATCACGTTTACTCTGCTTAGCCGCAGCCTCAGCAATTTTTTGCCAACGCTCTACTTTCTTTACCGCTTTCACACCATCTAAGCGTACAACAGAATGCTCCATAGCTACAGGTATAACACTATATGCACCCATTTCTACAGCTTTTTGGATTATAAAATCCATTTTTTCACCCTTCGCCAAACCTTGAGCAAGCACCAAACGTACCAATGGTTCATGGCTTTCAGCCAATTTTTCTAAACAGCGCACCTTTACCTGCTCACTGTCAATTACTGTAATTTCTGCTAAAGCACTCACCCCATCATCACTGACTATCTGCAAACGTGCTCCTGGCTGCATCCGCAATACCTTGCTTATATGCCGTGCATCTACACCAGTAATAGTCATATTTTCATTATATAACTGCGGTATAAAAAAACGATGCATATCTAACTCCTTACTATTGCTTTACCAACTCTTTACTGAACTGCAAAACTACCCAACCACCACGTCTGTCAACAGCATCAAGTTTCAATCCATTTTTTTCAGCGGCGGCTGCAACATCTGCCATACGTTCTTCAATAATACCGCTGGCAAGAAATATACCTTTGTCTTTAAGCTTAATCGGAACATCCTTCAAAAGCATAATAATAATATCAGCAATAATGTTAGCAATAATAACATCTGCTTTTCCATCTGTTCCGTGAAGCAAATCTCCCTCACGAACCTCTATCTTGTTACTCAATAAATTATCTGCAACATTCTCACGTGCTACACGTACGGCTACCGAATCAATATCAACAGCTTTAACTGTTTTGGCACCAAGCATTGCTGAAGCTATTGCCAAAATTCCACTGCCTGTTCCTACATCAAAAACCTCTGCATTAGGAGTAATTACTTTTTCCAAGCGTTCCATCATCATATTTGTTGTATGATGCGTACCAGTTCCAAAAGCCATTCCCGGATCTATCTCTATAACATGTTCACCTTCAGCAGCCTCATAATCTTCCCAACTTGGTTTTATAACCAAGCTTTTTCCAACATGTGTTACATGAAAATATTGCTTCCATTCATTAGCCCAGTCCTGCTCATTAACCTTTCGAAAACGTATATTATCAAAACGATATTTACCAATACGTTCTTCTATAAGCTCTAATTGCTTATCTATTTCTGCTAAACGCTGCTTTAACTTTTCGTCATCAGCATAATAAGCACTTACTGTCACAACTTCAGTATTTTCCTGTTCAGGTATATCACACAGTTCCCAAGTACCACTATTACGCAAATCATTTATAAGCTGCGGATCTTCAATAGCTACGCCTTTAGAACCAATTCCTGTCAAAACATCAGCAACAGCCTCTACAGCCTCATGCGTTACCCTAACATTTACTTCTATCCACTGCATTATTTGCACTCCTTTAATATATCTTTATCATTTTATTATACACTATCATAACGTTAATTGTACATAACGACTTGACGGACAGAGATAATCATTTTATACTTGACTATATAGATAATTTTGAAACAAAAATCTTAGCACTCAATTTTATCTATTATATTTTTTATTTTAAGGGAAAGAAAAGAAGGTATCGAAAGAAATGTTAACACTAGACAAAATTTATCATGCAGCCTTCGTACTAAAAAGTGTAGCACGTAAAACAGATTTAATTGCTGCGCCACATTTAAGTGAAGGAAACTACCTTTATCTGAAAACAGAAAACCTGCAAGTAACAGGTAGTTTCAAAGTACGTGGTGCTTACTACAAAATCAGCCAATTAACCCCAGAAGAAGCAGGCAAAGGGGTTATTGCCTGCAGTGCAGGCAATCATGCTCAGGGAGTAGCTCTGGCAGCTACCAGTATGGGGATTAAAAGTGTTATCTGTATGCCTGATGGAGCTCCTATTATGAAGGTAGAAAATACAAAACGCTTAGGAGCTCAGGTGGAACTTGTTCCCGGAGCTTATGACGAAGCTCACGACCGTGCTGTACAGATGCAGGAAGAAACAGGAATGACATTTATTCATCCATACGACGATGAATTAGTTATTGCCGGACAAGGAAGTATAGGTTTAGAAATTCTTGATCAACTTCCTGATGTAGAAGCTGTTATTGTTCCTATTGGCGGTGGAGGATTGGCAAGCGGTGTAGCTTTTGCTATAAAAAGCCTACGTCCTGATGTTAAAATTTACGGTGTACAGGCATCTGGAGCAGCAAGTATGTATAATGCTTTTCATAATCATAAATACGAAACGCTCTCTCATGTAAATACATTTGCTGACGGTATTGCTGTTAAAACACCTGGTGAAACAACTTACGAAATGATAAGTAAATACGTTGATGATATTGTTACCGTAAGTGAGGATGAAATCGCAGCAGCTATTTTAACACTTATCGAAAAACAAAAACTTATCGCTGAAGGTGCTGGTGCTACACCAGTAGCTGCGGCATTGTTTAATAAATTACCCATAAAAGGAAAGAAAACAGTCTGCCTTGTATCTGGAGGCAATATAGATGTAAATATTCTTTCACGCGTTATTACTCGTGGTCAAATAACTAGTGGTCGCAAAGCAGATCTTGTTATCGTTTTAGAAGATCGTCCTGGTCAGTTACGAGAAGTCAGCGAAATCGTCAGTCAATGCGGTGCTAATGTTGTTGGTGTGCAGCATAACCGCAGTGATGTCGATATGCCCATCACCGGATGTTTCTTAAAATTAGAATTGGAAACACGTGATGCTGCACAAATTCAGGAAATAAAAGATAAGCTTACAGCTGCTGGATTCAGCCTGCTAAACGACAAAGCTACTTATTACTAATTAATATACCAAAAGCGGAAAATGTCCATTATATAATGGACATTTTCCGCTTTTTAAATTCCTAACTGATTTAGAAAGTTAAGACTGTTAAGTTGTCTGTCAGTCTGAAAAAATATAAATTTATATAACAGTTTTTCCAATTCCATAAGATCTCTACCTAAAACTTTAAAAGGTTTGGGAGCCATAAAATCAAGTTCTTCAAGCCAATACCACAAATTGCGAGTACTATAGCTGCAAAATTCCAAACCATCGCCGCTATATACTGCTCTACAAGAATTACAAATAACCCCGCCTTGCAATGGACTGAACCAAACATCCTCAGCAGCAGATACCGCCTCACTGCAATTCACACAATTCTTCATTTGAGGAGCAAAACCAGTTAACGCCAATAACTTAATAGCAAAAGAAAGCACTGCCAAACGCGGATTACGCTGCAATAATATACTCAAAGTTTGATTAAGCAACTCATAAAGTTCCGGCTGCGGCATTTTATCCTCCGTTAATGCATCTGTCAATTCAGCAGCAACTGCAGCGTAAGCCATTTGCTTCATGTCATACTGCGGTGGCATATACAACAACTCGCAACTACGCAATTTATCAACCTTATTGCCTTGTTGCAAATCAATATGCAGATTAGCAAACGGCTGCAATAAACGCCCGGAAACATTTTTTTCGTAGCGCGCACCATAAGAAATAAAACGCAGTTTACCATATTTTCTAGTAAAACAAACTGCATACTTATCTACTGTCTGAGAGTTTTTTACATATAAAACAACAGCTTCATCTGACAGCAGTCTATTACTATTATCAGTCATTCCGATTTACCTTCTTTAATTAATATCAGATAAATTCATCTATCTATTTATCATAGCCAAACTGTTTCAATGCTTTATCCTTATTGCGCCAGTCCTGCTTTACCTTAACCCATAAATCCAAAAATACTTTACAATAGAGTAAATTTTCTATATCTGCACGTGCCTGCTGTCCAATTTTTTTCAAAAGACTGCCCTTGGCACCAATAACAATGCCTTTCTGAGACTCACGCTCAACAAAAATAGTTGCCCTTATATATACAGTTTCGTCATCACGTTCCTTAAATTCTTCTACTTCTACAGCAATAGAATGCGGAACCTCATCTCTGGTAAGCCGCAGTACTTTCTCGCGAATCATTTCAGAAGCAATGATTCTTTCTGGTTGATCTGTAATCATATCATCAGGAAAATACGAAGGTCCTTCCGGCAGATATTTTGTAATTTCCTTCACCAACCCATTAAAATTACTGTCATTTAGTGCAGAAACAGGAACTACAGCTGCAAATTTATAAAGTTGGCTGTATTCTTCGATAATTTTAAACAACTTTTGCTTGTCAGGCAGCTTATCAATCTTATTAACAACTAAAATAACAGGTGTCTTTATTTTTCGTAAAAGCTCAAGAATATATTCTTCACCAGCTCCACGTTTTTCCGTTGCATCTACAACCAAAAGAATAACATCTACTTCCTGTAATGTTCCCTCTGCTGTTCGTACCATATATTCACCAAGCTTATGATGAGGTTTATGAATACCTGGAGTATCCAAAAACATAATCTGAGCATTATCAGTGTTCATAATACACATAATTTTATTACGCGTAGTTTGCGGTCTATCAGACATAATAGCAATTTTTTCACCAATAAGACTATTAGTAAGTGTAGATTTACCCACATTAGGCCTTCCCACCATTGCGGCAAAGCCAGCATAATGTTTTTCTTGAATATGTTGATTATTTATATTAATCACTCCTATCTTATAATTCAAAGCCATACGGCAATAATTCTTTTACTGAACAAACTTTACATTCTCCTTGAAGATTTGCCAAAACTATCATTTCAATATTAAATTCATGCATAACTTGACGACAAGCACCGCAAGGTGATACAGGTTTTTTTGTATCTGCAACCACACAAATTTCTTTCAACTCTCGCTTACCTGCACAAACCGCCTGAAAAACCGCATTTCGTTCAGCACAAATGCATAAACCATAAGAAGCATTTTCGATATTACACCCACAATAAATAGTATCATCAGAACAATGCACTGCTGCTCCCACTGCAAATTTTGAATAGGGAATATAAGCATTTTCCCGCACTTTACAGGCAGTATTATAAAGCTCCTGCAATCTCAACGGTAAATCTTTTACCTGCATATTCCTCATGAATTTTCCTCCTAGTGTCTGCCAGTTGGATGATCAAAATATTCTTCAGACAAGTTAATACTTCGCAAAGCTTCTTCTTCTTTAACGCGCATAACTGCTTTATCAGCATCTGTCATATGATCATATCCCAAAAGATGAAACATTCCATGTACTGCCAAATAAGTTATTTCTCTTTCTAATCCATGTCCATATTCTTCAGCCTGACGCAGTGCCGTTTCTGCTGAAATAATAATATCTCCATATAAGTGTTCTTCTGGTTCACCAAACAATTTCGGTTCACAGTATTCATCACAGTCCTCATCTAAAGCAAAGCTTAAAACATCTGTTGCTCTATCTATACCTCTATATTCTCTATTAAGCTCATGTATTTCTTTATCGTCAACAATCGTAACATCAACCTCTGCCATTTCCGGCAAAGCATTCAAAATTGCCACAGCATTTAATCCCTGCTGCAAACATTCAATAACCTGTGAATCCAGAGCTATCTGCTCCTGAGCATTCTCCAAATTTATAATCATAATATTTCTCCTACCAAGCTTTTCTTAAATTTAAGCTGCTATTTATTATTTTCAAACGTTTCATATGCCTTAATAATCGAACCGACAATTTCATGACGTACAACATCCTGCTCACTAAACTTAATTACACCTATACCAGAAACATTACTCAATATTTTTGCAGCATCCTTAAGACCACTGTTTTTTCCTCCAGGCAAATCTATCTGCGTAATATCACCAGTAATCACCATCTTACTGCCAAAGCCAAAACGTGTCAAAAACATTTTCATTTGCTCTGGTGTTGTATTTTGTGCCTCATCCAGAATAATATAAGCATCGTTCAAAGTACGTCCACGCATATAAGCAAGCGGAGCTACTTCTATTGTACCTTTGGCGAGATATTTTTGAAATGTATCTGTGCCTAACATATCATAAAGCCCATCATACAAAGGTCGCAAATAAGGGTCTACTTTCTCCTGCATATCCCCAGGCAAAAAGCCTAACTTTTCTCCAGCCTCAACCGCCGGTCTGGTAAGAATGATACGTTCAACCTCTTTTTTCTTAAGTGCTGCCACAGCTAAAGCAACTGCCAAATAAGTTTTTCCTGTTCCAGCAGGTCCTATTCCCAAGGTAATATAATTTTTGCGAATAGTTTCTACATATTGCCATTGCCCTAAGGTTTTCGCCTTTACCTGTCGCCCACGATTGTTAACAATAATCGTATCTGCATACATCCTATGCAAACTTTCTAAACGACCTTCCTTTACCATAAATATACTGTAACGAACATCATGACTTGTAAGCGGCAATCCTTGACGATATAAAAACAGCATTTCCTGAAGCAAAAGTTTTAGTTGGCTAACCGAATCGGCAGCTCCGCTCATAATCAAAGTATTCCCACGTGCTAATATTGTACAGGAAACAAAACCAGCACGAATCAGACGCAGAAATTCATCATTGCGTCCGCAGATTCCCAGCATCTCCTGTTGATCAACAGTTTCAAATATTTCCTGAATTCCTTCAGCCAAACTATTTCCTCCTACCTACAAAATATAGCTGCTATAAAAATCAACATCAAATTTTTAACTTCAACGCTTTTTAATCATTATTTTTTCAATTTTTACTTGGTTTAACGGTTTATCAGCAATTCCTGTTTGTACCTTACCTATCTTATAGACAACATCCATACCTTTTGTAACTTTGCCAAATACAGCATGTTTACCATCAAGCCAACTACATTCTCTCAAAGTAATAAAGAACTGGCTGCCACCTGTATTAGGACCACGATTAGCCATAGAAATAACTCCAGGCCCGTCATGCAAAAGTTTACTGCTAAATTCATCCTTTATCGTATATCCGGGACCGCCTGTACCATCACCATTCGGATCACCGCCCTGTATCATAAAATTATCTATTACTCTATGAAAAATCAAACCATTATAAAAACCTTTTTCTGCCAATGTAATAAAATTTTTACTAGTTTCAGGTGCATAATCAGTTGCCAGTTTAACTTCAAATTCTCCCATATTTGTAACGAACACAGCAGTAACAGGTTCCGCCTTAATCATCTGTTTTTCCTGTCCACAGGCAGATATAAACAAAGTAATTAACAAAAGCAGACAAAGTACAAAAACTTTTTTCATTATTAATCCTCCAAGATAAGAATTCCTTTCTGTATTTTAATTATACACCGAAGCAGATACAGTTTTCAATAAGTAGCTTACAGCTGTATCCTAAGCCAATCAGCAATTATAGAAGCTGCCATTTCACTATATTGTGTAAAACTATGATCACCATGAGGAAAAATGTGCAGCGTTCCCTTCTCCTGCAAAATCTCAGCATTTCGTTCTGCCTGCTCTGCAAGCACTATTTCATCATCCTGACAATGCAGAATTAATACAGGAAGTTTTTTTATACTACAAAGACACTTAGATAAATTATACTTATCAAAATCTTTAAGGAAATCTGGCGTTAATATGCATTCGCCGCGTTCATCACAAAAAAATAACGTTTCACCTCTGTCTAATCGTTCATAATCATCCACAGCCATAACATGACGAAATGTAGCACGTAAATCGTTAGGCGCAGCCCATAATATAAGCCCAGATAAATTCTGTTCTTGTGATGCTGTAATAACAGAAGCAGCACCGCCAAGACTGCGCCCAAGCAAAAATAATTTACAATCCGGCAGCAGCAAACGGATTTTCCTCAAAACACTCTTAATTTCCTCTACTTGACAAGTAATAATCTGTGTACCCGTAAAATTAAAACGTACTACATCTGCATATGCAGCTGCTCTATAAGCAACTTCTGCTGCACGACCTCCCCCATCACGACTGCCACGAAATCCATGTGCCATAACAAGTACTGCATTGCTGCTTCCTCTATTCTTTTCCACTATGCACTCTAATGCTCCAAATGGGCCTGCAAAAGTAAAATTTTCCATAGTTACTGCTCCTAATTTATTTTATGCGGCAAAGACAAACACCCATTCTGCCAGTTTTACCATATTCAGCTCTATATGAACAAAATACCTCTTTGTTATGAGCAGTACAAATTTCAGCTACAGCTATCTGCTGTTCAGGCACACCTTCCTGCAACAATTGCTTTTTATTAAATCCCCATAAATCAAGCATATACCTACCGCTGACATTATTGGGTTTAAAAAACTCCTCATAACCATTTGCTTGACTGCGTACATAATCATCTACTTCATAACAGCAACTCCCTATCGAAGGTCCAATTGCTGCCAACATATTTTCCATTCTGCTGCCAAAATTCATCTGCATTGCCTGCAATGTTTTTCGAACAATCTCCCCAACAGTACCACGCCACCCAGCATGTACCAACCCAATAGCACCAGTAACTTTATCTGCTAATAATACTGGAACACAATCAGCATAAAACAGCAGCAAAGGTACTTCCCTAAGCTGCGTAATTAATGCATCAGTATCAGCAATTGTTGTCTCTAATGTTTCTGCACCTGCACCAACGAGCATTTCATCAACAACTGCTACTTTGCATCCATGTACCTGTTCACAAGTTGTAAATCTATTTGCCTCTATACCTATAGCAGCAGCAAAACGTTTACGATTTTCAAGCACAAGCTTTTTTTTGTCCCCAATATGCAAAGCAAGGTTAAGTAAATTCTCATGTATATTGCTTACACCATGCAGGCGACAGCTGCAGGCATTCAGAAATCCAGACTCACTAAACATAGGAAACGAACCGAACCAAATATTATTTTTCTGGGTAATAATAAATTTCTGCATCTAAGATATCTCCTTATTTATGCTGATATTTTATTCTGTGCAGTTATAAATATTCCCTGCCAATTTTATCAAATAATATAGAAAAAGCTGCCGCAAAGCGACAGCTTTCTTTACTTGTTTATAAAAAATTAGTACAACAATTTATTTGCAATAACCAGACGCTGAATTTGATTTGTTCCTTCATAAATCTGCATAATTTTAGCATCACGCATCATTTTTTCAACAGGATATTCTTTAGTATAGCCATAACCGCCCATTACTTGAACAGCATCAGTAGTAACCTGCATAGCAACATCAGCAGCATAACACTTGGCCATAGCAGCTTCTTTAGAAAAGTCCATCCCCTGATCACGCATCCAGCAAGCCTTTTGTACTAATAAACGTGCAGTATCAACTTTCATAGCCATATCAGCCAGCATAGACTGTACCATTTGGAAAGAAGCAATAGGCTGACCAAATTGACGACGTTCTTTAGCATATTTAACAGCACAATCCAAAGCAGCCTGAGCAATACCTACAGAAACTGCTCCAACAAAAGGACGAGCACTGTCCAAAGTATTCATAGCAATGCGGAAACCTTCTCCTTCACGACCAACGCGATAAGACTCAGGAATAACGACATCCTGAAGCACCAGCTCAGTTGTATTGGAAGGGCGAATGCCCATCTTATCTTCTTTCTTACCAACAGAAAAACCTGGTGTATCTTTCGGTACGATAAATGCAGTTAAACCACGAATACCGCCAGTTTTACGTGTATTAGCAAATACCAAGAAAATTTCAGCCAAGCCGCCATTAGTAATAAACATTTTAGTACCATTAAGAGTATAAGTACCTTCTTCTTTATTATGAACAGCACGAGTAGAAACCCCGCCTGCATCACTGCCTGCACCAGGTTCGGTTAAGGCAAAAGCAGCAAGACCGCCATTATTCAGAATATCACAGTACATTTTTTTCTGCTCATCATTACCAGCAAGCAGAACAGGTACAGTTGCCAAGCTATTTGCTGCCAAAGAGGTAGCAACACCAGCACAACCCTTTCCTAATTCCTCATAAATAGCTGCTACAGAAATGCTGTCAAGACCTGGTCCATCCAATTCTTCTGGAACAATAACATTCAGCAGACCCATTTCATTAGCTTTTTCAATTAATCCGTCACGCATATGGTTTTCTGCATCCATCTGTGCAGCATAAGGGATAATTTCCTTTTCAACAAAATCCCTCACCATTTCCTGTAACTCTAATTGTTCCTCATTTAATGCAAACTCCATTGTATCCTCCTTAATATTGAGCGGCTGTTCCGCATGTTTTCCCTTCCAAAATAAACTCGGACAAGCTCACCATTTGGAGGGTATTTCTTCAAATCGGTCAACAATAAACATAGTAGTTAAAATTGTCCCAATTAAATGATTTTCGGCATCTGCCATCTCAGCTTCAATAACCATTGTAGAATGACCATGATGCTTAACACGACTTCTTACAAAAAGCTTTATTGGCTTATGAACACCTTTAATGAAATTCATACTAAAATTCAATGTAGCCACTGCAGCACCTACACTCGCACCAGTAACGCCCAACACAGAATCAGCCAAAGCCAACATTACACCACCATGACAAATACCACGATGATTGAAATGTTTATCAGGATCGAGTTCAATACTTACAACAACATTACCGCATTTGATTTCATCAATATGTACGCCAAAAGTAGTCATAAAATTATTTTCAACGTACATGCTGCGAATATAGGCAGGAACATCTTTAACTTGTTCCAAAGCTATCATCGCCTTTCATTCGACAGCCGAAAATATTACTGTCATTTTATAAGCTTAAATTGTCAATAAAATATCCCTACACCTAACGAAACCCGCTAAACAGCATGTTTTCTAGCAGATGAGGGAAAACAATTTTCTATATTTTACTATATTTTGCTATATTTTTCAACAGCTAACGCTCAAAAATTAGTTAAAAATATTCTAAAAAATTTCTTTTCAGCAAAGCAAAAAACACTATCAATAGAAGATAACCTCAAAAAGTTATGCTTTTAAATATAACTTTTTGAGGTATATACA
>CAZQQK010000004.1:0-11931 GCA_964595445.1 uncultured Phascolarctobacterium sp. | reverse complement strand
GTATATACATTTTTACAACAAAAGATTTTTCAATAAATATTAAATAAACCCACATTTATTTTTCAGTAACTAAAATCATTTAAAAGCAGAGAAAAAAATACTAAATAATCTTCATACACAAGTTCTTCTATTTTTATAGTTTCTGTGCCAAAATCAGCTAGCAACATTTTGCAATAAAGTTCTAGGAAAAATTGTGAAAGCTCAAAAAATATAAATGCCAGGACAAGCATGCATAAGAAATTTTTCTTATAAATTACAGCAAAACTCTAGTTAAAAGAAATAAATAATAAGTAGAAAGGCAATAATTATACTACCTGAAAAATATAAAATTTCAAGTAATAAGTTTCTGGTACATTCCATAAAATTGGATGATCAGGTGCCTGCTGTCTCGCTTCAATCTGACGCAAAGAAATATTAGCATCTTTAGCTGCATCATGCAGCATTTGTACAAAAAACTCTTCTTTCATAAAATGTGAACAAGAACATGTTGCCAAATAACCGCCACGCGGCAACAATTTCATAGCTTTAAGATTTATTTCTTTGTATCCACGAATAGCATTCTTTACTGTACTCCCTGACTTAGTGAAAGCGGGCGGATCAAGTATAATAAAATCATATTCATGTGAATGTTTATTAAAAAGCTCACTTAGTAAATCAAAAACATTTGCCTGCAAGCCATGCATAATATGCTCATACCCATTCACTTTTGCATTGCGGTCTGCCATCTGCACTGCATCTGCGCTTATATCAACAGCAGTAACGCTTAACGCACCGCCTTTTGCTGCATTAAGTGCAAATGATCCAGTGTGTGTAAAACAATCTAACACGTGCTTGCCTTTCGCAATTTTAGCAATCGCTTGCCGATTATACTTTTGATCTAAAAAGAAACCGGTTTTTTGTCCATTTTCGACATCTACATTATATCTAATACCATTTTCTACAATTTCAGTCATTACAGAACCAGGCTCAGGACATAAATCAGTAACAAACCAATGCTTATCTTCCTTCATTCCTTCCAATAAGCGAATTTTTACATCATTGCGTTCATATAACCCACGAATATTCTCTCCCATTTCTCTTAAAATTTTAATTAAAAGCTCAAAAATTACCTGCTTACGCAACTCTATCCCAAGAGATAAAGTCTGAGTTACCAAAATATCATTGAATCTGTCAACCGTAAGTCCAGGAAACATATCAGCTTCTCCAAAAATAAGCCGACAACATTTAAAATCCTGTTCGCCCATAACAGTAAGTCTATAATTTAAAGCATAACGCAAACGACGCTCCCAAAAAGCTTCATCGAACTTATCATTGGTATTTGCAGAAATAATTCGTACTCTAATTTTGGAATTATCATTAACAAAACCTGTCCCTAAATACTTTCCTTTTTGTGTTACTACATCTACAAGATCTCCATTAGTATATGACCCTTCTATTTTTGTTATTTCATCAGCAAAAACCCATGGGTGTCCATTTCTTGCTGCACGTTCTCCCTTTTGTGTTATATAAAATTTTGCATATTTACGCATAATGTACCTCACATTTCCAATACTTTTATTTTTCAGTATATCATATTTTAAAGGCTGCTGCACAAAAAACTGTGCAGCAGCCTTTATTCCTTATATATCTTTATTTTTTCTTATTTTAGTAATACCGAAACCAGTAAAACCATAAATAACAGCAAAAATCATACTGCTGTAACACAACACTGCCCAAGGCAAATAATCAATTGTAGCAACGCCTAAGGTTGTAGCCATATAAGTACCTGCTACAGACCATGGCACCAACGGTACAGCACACGTTCCTGCATCCTCTAAAGTTCTGGATAAATTTTTAGGTTCCAAATTAAATTTTTTATATAAATCTCTAAACATTTCTCCAGGTATAAGAATAGCAAGGTAAGAACTTCCTGTAACAATACTCATAAACAAAGTAGAACCTACAGTAGCAGTTATCAACTGACCAACAGATTGGATAGAATTAATAATCTTTTCCAATATAACTTCAATACATCCTGCTTTGCTGAAAATACCAGCAAAGCCAAAAGCACAAAATACTAAAAGCACTGTACTCATCATTCCCATAAGACCACCGCGATTCAACAAAGTTATTATAGGCTTAACCACCTTAACATCTGCTGCATTAGGAATCATAGCAACCTTAAAACCATTTACAAAAGCCTGTAAAGCTGTCTTTACATCAAATCCTTGAAAATAAATTCCCATAGCTATAGCAATAACAGAAGCTAAAAGTAACATAGGAATAGTAGGTTTTTTTGTATAAGCACCCCAGAAAATCAACAAAGGCGGCAGCAACAATAATAAGTTAAAATTATATAGCTGTTCTAAATTTATTAAAATGGCATTCACTGTTTCGGGATTTGCCATTTTTGATATATCCATATTAAGCCCTACAGCAGTAAACACAATAATGCAGGCAATCGTAGCAGCACCTGTTGTATAAAGCATATGTTTGATATGATCATATAATTCGCTGCCTGCCGCAATAGGAGCAAGCATAGTAGTATCTGACAGCGGAGATAACTTGTCACCAAAAACTGCCCCACTGATAACAGCTCCTGCTGCAATCTCCAATGGTACACCCAAGGCAATAGCAATACCCATAATTGCAACCCCTGCAGTACCTGCAGACCCAAAAGATGTGCCAGTAAAAGTAGAAATAACTGCTGTTACAAAAAATGCTGTTACAAATAAAAACTGCGGATCGATAATTTTTATACCATAATAAATCAGCATAGGAATTGTACCACTTACCATCCAACTGGCAATCATTGCACCAACACAGACCATAACTAGCAAAGATGGCAGACTGCTTTGAATTTTTTCTGCAATTCCTGTAATCATATCCTGCCAGCTATAACCACAGCGGCAAGCAATAAGTGCAGCAATAAATGCTGCAGTAATCAATAAAAACTGTATAGGTAAACCATACTTACCATAACCTATGCCAAGAAGCAAAACCATACCTAAAAGCGGTATCAGAGCTTCTGTAAATGTTGGTTTTCTAATCATATTTCCTCCTTATCATAACCAAGTAAATAAGTATATTTATGTTTTATAAAACGTTACTCAATTTTGTTTCAAATGCAATAATTAGTTAGTGTTTTTTCTAGTTATTGTCATAGCACAACCATTCCCTTCGCCATCAGCAATTGTTGTTGGGAAATCAATTTCTACATTATTAAAAGGCTCACATATTGCATAATCGCAATGACCAAGCATATCACGGCAAAACATCTTTATTTCATCTTTGCTAAGACCCAATTCTGTCAACGCTTCAACATGAGGACAGCAATTAAATATTTTTACAGCCTTATTATCATCTAATTGTTTAATTTCCTGTTCAAAAACTAATAAGCCTCCACGTGAAGTTTGTCCAAGCAAAGCTTCTTTAGGTCCAACATTTTCACTACCGCCAAATTTTTCAGCAATTTTATAACCTTGATAAAGACCAAAATCATAACTGCCTTCACGTATAACACGATTGGCATCTACCTCAGGATATAACTCTTTTAATTTTCGCCAGATAAAATAAATCTGACGGCTTCTGTCTTTATAAGCCTCCTTAACTGCCTGTTTAAATTCTTCAACAGCAGCAGGTTGATTAATACGAGAATCAGCTATAAATTTATCAATTTCTTCTTTACTCATATTTTTAACCTCCAAATAAGTACAACAGCTCTTATAAATTTCAAAATGACTGCCGATATTATATATACAAAAAATTCAAGTATATATCTTATCAACAGTCACTTTTTAATAATCTAATTAAAATGCAGCTACTACAGCGCCTTTATATTTTTCTTCAATAAACTTCTTAACCTCAGGAGAAGTCAAAGCTTTCATCAGCTTTTGAATTTCCGGACGTTGTTCATCACCTTTGCGTACAGCTACAATATTAGCATACGGGGATTCTTTAGGCTCAGTAAACAAAGAATCTTTAACAGGGTTTAATTTAGCTTCCATAGCAAAGTTGGAATTGATAACAGAAAGATCTGTATCATCCATAGAACGAGGCAATAAAGCAGCTTCAATTTCAACAATCTGCAACTTTTTATCATTACCAACAATATCACCTACAGTTGCTTTTACACCAACTCCATCTTTCAATTTCAGCAGTTTTGCGTTTTCCAGTAAAGCTAAAGCTCTGCCTCCGTTAGAAGGATCATTAGGGATAGCAATTTTTGCACCATTAGGAATATCATTTAAGGATTTGATTTTTTTAGAATAAATACCCATAGGCTCAATATGTACTTTACCAGCAGAAATAAGATTCATTTTACGTTCAGAAACAAAGGTATCCAAATAAGGCTCATGTTGGAAAAAGTTAGCATCCAACTCTTTGTCATTTAAAGCCAAATTAGGTTTAACATAGTCACTAAACTCAATAATTTGTAAATCAACACCTTCTTTTCCCAAAGTATCTTTAATTTGGTTCAGAATTTCTGCATGAGGTACAGCAGTAGCTCCCACTTTTAATGTTACCTTTTTGTCAGCACTATCTGATTTTTTGTCACTGCCGCCACAGCCTGCTGCAACGACGGCCAAGCTTACTAAAGCCATCAATACTACTAATAATTTTTTCATTTTTTACAACTCCTTTATGTTTTCCTAACACGTCTTGCCATTTATCAGTATAATCTGCCAAACACTAAAAATGTTCGACCGATACCAACAGAATAAAAAACTCTTTCCGAGGAAAGAGTAAACCTTCCTCTCATCTTCCAAGATTATACTTGCAGGATGTAGCACCATAACATAAAGTCTGGTTGCCGGGCATCATCGGACCTGTTCCCTCAGCCACTCTTGATAAGAGCGTGTTATTATTTGCTGAATATATTATATTATCCTATCCTCATTGTCAACAAATCATCAAAAAAAAGTTTAGGGCAGATTCATCTGCCCTAAACATGTAACGATTGTTACTCTTTACTATACTTAGCAATACCAACTTTATAAAAATCATTTCCCTCACTGTCTATACACACAATAGCAGGAAAATCTTTAACTTCATATTTACGAATTGCCTCAGGCCCTAAATCTTCATAAGCAATCATTGTTTCACTTTTTATAGACTGAGCTATAACCGCAGCTGCTCCGCCTACAGCAACAAAATATACCGCTCCATGCTTTGCACAGGAATCAATAACTTCCTGACTGCGCAGACCTTTACCAATCATACCACGCATTCCCTGTTCAATCATAGTCGGAGTATATTTATCCATACGACCGCTAGTAGTAGGGCCAGCACTGCCAACAATTTCACCTGGTTTAGCAGGTGTTGGTCCAACATAATAAATAACATTATTCGTCAAATCTAAAGGCAGTTTTTCTCCTCGCTGTAAAGCTTCATAAAGGCGCTTATGTGCAGCATCACGTGCAGTATAGATAACACCGCTGATACGAACAACATCACCAGCATGCAGATTTCTTATCGTATCCTCAGTAAGCGGTGCATTAATATATTTAATTACAGCTTCTTCACTCATTGCTTATCCCTCCTCAGATTTCAGCTTCTGCACGACGAGCCTGATGACAGTTCAAATTAACAGCACACGGCATACCGCCAATATGGGTATGTGTAAATTCAACATTTACAGCCAAAGCTGTAGTACTACCTCCCAGTCCAGAAGGTCCTACACCAGTTTTATTAACAAGCTCCAACAATTCATCCTCTAACTGAGCATAACGTGCATCAGCATTGTGCTCACCAACGGTACGTGTAAGAGCATACTTAGCCAAAATAGCAGCACGCTCCATATTGCCACCAATGCCTACACCAACAGTAATCGGCGGACATGGATTCGGCCCTGCAGCACGTACAGTATCAACAACAAATTTCTTAATACCTTCAACGCCATCTGCAGGCTTAAGCATTTTTAGTGCTCCCATATTTTCACTGCCGCATCCCTTAGGACAAACAATAATCTTTACTTTATCACCAGGAACTATTTTAGTATGAATAATAGCCGGAGTATTATCACCAGAGTTTTTTCGTTCAAATACTGGGTCACCTACTGAAGACTTTCTCAGATACCCATCAGTATAACCTTTTGCTACACCAGCATGTATTGCTGTATACAAATCACCTTCAATAAAATGTATATCTTGTCCTATTTCCAAAAAAACAACAGTCAGTCCGGTATCTTGACACAAAGGCACTGATTTTTTCTTAGACAGCTCAAAATTTTCGACCAATGTAGAAAGTATTTCTCTGCCTAAAGAAGATTCTTCAGTACTAATAGCATGTTTTATCTTATCCATCATTTCCTGAGGTAAATAGTAGCAGGCATCCATACAAAGTTTAGCAATAACATCCGTTATTTGACTTACTTTAATTTCTCTCATATTTGACGACTCCTCCCCAAAATTATATCTAATTACTCCATTTATGCAACTTTTCAAATAGCCTTATTCATTCAATTTAATATATAATACAGAGCGTATCAACGAGCAATACGTTTAGCAGTATTTTTTCTTACTTCCTCAGGATCAATAATTTTTCTTGCCAACCCTTTTTCAATTGCTACCTTAGCTACTGCAGCAGCTACAGCAGGAGCTACACGCGGATCAAAAGCATCAGGAACAACATAATCTTCACGCAAGTCTTTTTCTTCAATCAAGTCAGCAATAGCATAAACTGCTGCTACTTTCATTTCCTCAGTAATCGCACGTGCACGTACATCTATAGCACCACGGAACACACCTGGGAATACTGTCACATTGTTAACCTGATTAGGACGATCACTGCGACCAGTACCAGCAACAGTAACACCAGCTTCTTTAGCAGCATCATAGCTTGTTTCCGGAACAGGATTAGCAAGAGCAAAAACAATATTTTTTTCTGCCATACTCTGCATTATTTCTTTAGTAAATACATTAGGAGCAGAAACGCCTATCAATACATCAGCACCTTTAACAACATCAGCTAAACTGCCTTTTTCTTTATTCTTATTTGTTACCGTTGCCAAATAAGCCTGAATTCTGTCAAGTTTGGCATCAATGCCTTCATATAAAGCACCAAAGCGATCTACCATAATTACATTTTCCGCACCCATATTAACAAGCAGACGACCAATAGCACTGCCGGCAGCGCCACAACCATTTACAACAAACTTCGCAGAAGCAATATCTTTTTTTACAAAACGCAAAGCCCCTAAAACAGCTGACAGACAAGCAATGGCAGTACCGTGCTGATCATCATGAAATACAGGTATATCACTTATTTCTTTAAGTTTACATTCAATATCATAGCACTTTGGAGAAGATATATCTTCTAAATTAATACCTGCAAAACTAGGTTCCAAGAATTTTACAGTACGAATAAATTCATCAGGATCTTTAGTATCAAGGCAAATTGGAACAGCATCTACATCACCAAATGTTTTAAATAAAGCAGCCTTGCCTTCCATAACAGGAATAGCTGCCTCCGGCCCAATATCACCAAGTCCTAAAACACGTGTTCCATCAGTAACAACAGCAACTAAATTACCGCGACAGGTATATTCAAACGATAAATCCTTATTCTCTTTAATATCCTTGCAGGGTTCAGCAACCCCCGGAGTATAAGCTACAGCTAAATCATGACGAGTTGCAATAGGTACTTTACTTACTACTGCAATTTTACCATTATTTTCCAAATGTAATTTAATAGCTTCTTCACGCAGAGTCATAGTCATTTTCTTTTCCCTCCAGAATTTTATTAGTATACACTCATTCTATATTAAATCACTCTATTTTGCAAGAGTTTTTCTTTATAAAGTACATTATTCCACTTATTTGTCTGAAGATTGCCATACATTTGACACCTATTTATTATAACATTTCAATTTTAAATTTTATAACTCAATAAACTCCACCTGCGGTAATAAACTTTTCTGTAATGTAAGTATTGCAAAACAGGATTTTGATCCTCCACGCGGACGTGCCGGACTTCCTGGATTAATCAATATTGTTTCTGCATAATATTCAAACATAGGTACATGAGTATGACCATAAATCACAATATTCTGTCCCAGCTGCTTTGCCCAGTATCCCAAATCCGCCTTTATATTAGCTGCAATGTATCTATGTCCATGTGTAAGCCAAATTTTATGGCCTTCAAACTCTAAAAATTCATCAATCTTATTATCATCGTCAAATAAATCACAATTACCTCGTACGCAAACAGTTTCTATCCCTGTTCCATTATATAAAATATTAGCATCGGCAGCATAATCACCAGTATGCAGCCATAAATCAACTGGAGATGTCTTTTGTAAAATACGGCGAATAGCCTGTATATTTCCATGTGTATCTCCCGTAATGCCTAATTTCATTTCTTTTTGCTCCATATAGCTACTAATTTTCGAATAGCTTTGCCACGATGGCTGATTTTGTTTTTCTCCTGCATCGTTGCTTCGCCCATACCTTTATGAAGTTCAGTAGACCAAAACAATGGATCATATCCAAATCCTTCTGTCCCCAATGGCTCATGCAGCAACATTCCATCACAAATACCATCTACCTCATTAAGTACCTTCCCATCTGGTTGTGCCACACACAACGCACAGCGAAAACGACAGGTTCGCTTAACCTGAAATTTCATATTATGAAGTAAAAGCTTATTATTCTCTTCATCATTAGCCTCTTCGCCAGCATAGCGTGCACTGCGTACACCCGGTGCTCCATCCAAAGCCTGTACCTCTAAGCCAGAATCATCTGCAATACATAGCTTTCCTAATTTTTTTGCATAATATGTCGCTTTTTGACGTGCATTAGCAGCAAATGTACGCCCTGTCTCTGACGGTGCTTCTACTTCTTCGAAATCAGCTAAATATTTTATTTCTATAGGCAAGTCTTTCATTAATGCTTTAAACTCCTCTACCTTGCCTTGATTATGTGTAGCTACAACTAATTCCTTAACCATATTCAATATAACCTCAATTCTTTATATATTTTCTATAGTGCCATCCGCAACATTCTGAATAATTACATACTGCCAACAATTTCTCTTTTTTTCCGTTAATGCCTCATCCATAGCTTTTTGTCGGCAAGAAGGACAGATTTCTCTAGGCAAACAACTTATAAAAGCATTTCGTTCACCAAAACTCCCATCAGCTGTTGTTTGTATGGAAAAATAACCACAGCAGGAGTTACGTTCGCAATAATACACAGTTTCTTTCTGTTCTTCGCGTATTCCGTCTTCATCATAATAAATATGTTTATGACGCTGCCATGAACTGCCGCACTTCTGCAGTAAATACTTTTGTGTTTTTTCCCTATTGAAATACAAAGCACTTATTTCCTCAATAATCTTATCAATACGCTTATTACAGCGTTCATCCTGCTTACGTAATATATTCCAATTAGGTTCCACTACTTTACTGTAATCCATCCCCGCCATAGCAAGAATTATACCTGTATTAACATAAGGCAAAGCATTTTCAATAGAATATCCACCTTCTAATACTGCAATATCTGCTTTCAATTTATCTGCTAACAGTGCATATCCCTGTGCAGTAACCTGCATAGAAGCTAAAGGATCACTAAAATGATTGTCCTGCCCAGCACTGTTAATAATAATCTCTGGCTGAAAATCGTCAAGAATATGCTTGATAAGCTCATCATACAGCCTATTTAGTCCTATATTGCCAGTTCCAGGCAAAAGCGGCAGATTAATATTTGTTCCCCAAGCTGCAGGACTGCCTGCCTCATCAGTAAAACCTGTTCCCGGATATAATGTACGACCATCTTGATGAAAAGAAATATATAACGTATTAGGGTCATGATAAAAAATATCCTGAGTTCCATCGCCATGATGCACATCAGTATCAACTATTGCTATTTTACGAATGTTATACTTGCTACGTAAATATTCTACCATTATTGCTTCAATATTGATAGTACAAAAACCGCGAATTCCATGAACTACACGCATAGCATGATGTCCTGGAGGTCTTACAAGAGCAAATGCTCTTTTTACCTCTTTATGCATTACAGCATCAGCAGCTACTAAACAGCTACCAGCTGAAGTCAAATGTGCAGGAGTAATCAAGCTGGAAATATCTGGAACCCCCACATGAACACGCTGTAAATCACTAAGCTGTGCTAATATCGGACGATATTCTTTTATCTCTCCGCAGTCAAATAAACCTTCTTCTTCCAGCTGATCACGTGTATAAAGCAAACGCTCCTGCCGTTCTGGATGCCCAGAACTAATCATCCAATCAAAAGCAGGAAAAAACACTAAGCCTAATGTATTATCAGACATTAAAAGCTCACCTCTTTAGCACATACTTTGGATAAAATACCAGGTTTCAACTGCATACGCAAACTGTAAATATCTCCTGTATCATAATAACCATGTACGGTAGAAAAATGCTCATAGCTAACAAGTTCCGTTTCATTATCCGGCAGCAGCCAATCAGTTGTTTTATTATAAAGCCAAGAGTTAAGAAGCTCTATTGCTTTTTGCTTATCAAAATGAGAAGGTAATTTCTCTCTGCAGCCACTCTCTGGAATAACATAGTAACCCTCTGTTGTATCTGCACGCAAACCTGCACTCAAAGTCGGACGTGCTACCGCTGCCCCTACAGCATTAGCCACCACAGCACCAAGAGGAATTTTTACTGGTAGTTGCATAGCCTCTCCCAATGCCTTTACAAGGCCAAAAGCCCCACCACCTACACCAATTAACTGTTGCGGTTTAAATTCTGTACCTCCAATTACATCACCAACTGTATAAACAGGCTGCTTACTCCATTCTTTTAACATATCCAAAATTGTTAATTTAATTTCATCGACAGCAGCTGCAATAATTTTTTTTGCTTCCGCTACAGGATCATCCCCGAAAACAGCAATAGCCGACAAAGCTTTCTCTTCATCACCAAAATGCACATACCCAGCAACAATAAGTGCATCACTGAGTGTAGCTTCTTTACCACCTACAGCAACAGAAGGACCTTTTCGTTCAGGACCTATAATATATCCAGCAGCTGTTTTATTTATACAACTGTCACCGCCAATGGCAATACTGCGCATATGAAAAGTCCTTACGGCAGTAGGATAACCTTTAATTACAGCACCTCGTTTTGCCCTTAAAGGGAAACCATTTTCCCAAAAAGCAATATCAGTAGTAGTTCCGCCTACGTCCAAAGAAATAGTATTAATTTCAGGTGCAGCTAAAGCCTCAATCCCAAGTATTGAAGCCGCAGGTCCGGTAAATACAGCTTCCACTGGCTGATTCATTGCTGCCATTAACGGCAACGTACCGCCATCAGCTTTAAGAATATGTACTGGTGCAGTAACTCCACGCTTTTCAAGTGCTAATTCTATACTTTTGCAAAACTTGACAAATAATTTATAAACCTGAGCTGAAAAATAAGCAGAATTTGTTCGACGTATAAAATTTAGTTCTCCGCTAAGTTCACTTCCCAAAAAGCATTTGCTGTAGCCATATTTTTGCAACTTGCAAGCAACCTGATACTCCAGAACTGGATTTCGTACAGCAAATTTTCCACTCACTGCACAAATTTCTGCATCTCTCTCATTAAATAAATCATGATGACTTTTCCAATCAATTTCAGCAGTAACTTTACCACGGTGATCAACATATCCGCTCAAATAATAAGGTACAACAGGTAGTTTATCCTGAAGATTCATACCTGGCCCTGGAATAACAGCCAAAAGTATTGGGGCTAGCTTATCTTCAGTCAATGCATTAGTAACGAGTGTACTGGAAATGACTACCCGTTTCAATTTAGAAGTAACTTCTTTCACCAATACCTTGTCTAATGCAGTCATCACACACTGCAATATATCTTCATGAATTGTCGGAGTCTTAGCCTGCGCCAAAACACTGTCTTGATGAATAATTACAGCATCAGTAAAAGTGCCACCAACATCTATACCTAACAGCATTGCTATCACT
>CAZQQK010000003.1:0-37142 GCA_964595445.1 uncultured Phascolarctobacterium sp. | reverse complement strand
TGAATAGCTACACAAAAATCGCACAATCGTTTTTTACTTTCTAAAGTAATAGCCTGAATAATATCACTGCGATGTTCTTCAGGCAAAGGTTTTACTTTATAGCCTAATCTTTTAAATATTGCAGCAGCAAAAATTGCAGTCTTTACTGCTTGAGTTACAATATGCGGTGCCATAAAAAGTCCTTGATAAAACTCTCTTGCAGTATCGCCAAGAGTTGCTCCCATCTCACCACCCAATCCAGGTGCTGTAAGACGATAAGCAGCCTTTTCTACGAGATCTGCTCGACCAACTATGTATCCGCCTGTCGGAGCCAAACCACCACCAAGATTTTTAATTAAAGAACCTGCCATGAGATCTGCACCTACTTCTGTAGGTTCTTGTTTTTCTATAAATTCACCATAACAATTATCCACAAAGCAGATTACATTAGGATTAATTTCCTTTGCCACTTGGCAAATACGCCCAATCTCCTCAACATCAATTGTTTTACGCATACTACTGTAACCGCAGGAACGTTGAATATGAATCATCGTAGTTCTGGATGTAATAGCCTGCTTTAAAGCTTCAAGCTCAACATGATCCCCAGTCATAGGAAGCTCTTTGTAATTTACACCAAGATCAACCAATGAGCCTTCTGTCTTTACTGGATAACCTATAATAGTCTGCATTGTATCATAAGGTGCACCAGTTACTGCCAACAATTCATCACCTGAACGTAAATTTCCCAACAAAGCAACTGCCAGTGCATGTGTCCCACTAACAAATTGAGAGCGTACCAAAGCTGCCTCAGTTTTAAAAATCTCTGCATAAATTGCATCCAATTTATCGCGTCCTACATCACTATAACCATAACCTGTAGTAGGCTTAAGATAATAATCAGAAACCATATGGTTACGAAAAGCAGCAATAACTTTTTCTGTATTATAAAGAGCTGCTGATTCCAGCTTCTGTGTATGC
Source organism: uncultured Phascolarctobacterium sp. (assembly GCA_964595445.1). GTDB lineage: Bacteria > Bacillota > Negativicutes > Acidaminococcales > Acidaminococcaceae > Phascolarctobacterium_A. The sequence continues at coordinate 36,185 of CAZQQK010000003.1, read as the reverse complement.
TTGGCAACTTCTGCAAGTGCCTCTTTTTCTAATATATTAAAATCGATTGTCAAAATTTATCCACCTGACTTTATTATTATATAATTATTGAATATAATCAGAAAACTGCTGAATCTGTTCTGCCTCTAACCGTACTTTAAGTAAAGTCCCTTCAGGAAGATACTCTTGTTCCAATACTATACCAATATCATGCAAACGTGCTACAGCTGAAGAATCATTATATGGAACAAGAAAAATTTGCTCTACAGATTTTAACTGCAAATTTTCTGCAATCAGCTCCAATAATTTTTCTAAATTAATTCCAGACTTAGCAGAAATACAAATACTGTTCTCTTCCTGTGAAAGTCGCTCTACTAAAGCTGAATCCAAAGGCAGTTTATCAATTTTATTATAAACAGTGATAATAGTCTTATCTTTAGCTCCTAACTCCTCAAGCACTTGATAAACAGCATTGGACTGCTCCTTGTACAATTCATGACTTACATCAATTACATGCAGCAAAATATCTGATTCTACGACTTCCTCTAAAGTTGACTGAAAGGCTGCAACTAACTGATGCGGCAAGCGTTGAATAAAACCAACGGTATCGGTTAAAATAGCCTGCTGCTTATTTGGAAGTTCCAACTGACGCATTGTAGGATCAAGTGTTGCAAACAACTGATCTTTGGCATATATATCAGAATTCGTCAATGTATTAAGTAATGTTGACTTGCCTGCATTTGTATAACCAACAAGACTAACAGTAGGTACAGAAGCTTTAGCTCTGCCAGCACGATGCAAAGTACGTACATTTTTTACTTTATTTATACATTCTTTAATATAAGCAATACGATCACGAATACGACGTCTATCCACTTCCAGCTTAGTTTCACCAGGTCCACGCGTACCTATTCCACCACCAAGACGAGATAAAGATAAACCTTTACCCATAATCCTCGGCAATGTATATTGAAGCTGTGCTAATTCAACCTGCAGCTTACCTTCATTAGTGTGTGCACGCTGTGCAAAAATATCTAAGATTAATGCGGTACGATCGAGTACACGCACTCCCATAGCTTCTTCAATATTCCGCTGCTGTGCTGGTGACAGTTCATCATCAAATATACAAAGATCAATATTTTCTTGTTGTACATACAGTGCTAATTCCTGTACTTTTCCACGTCCAATAAAAAATGCCGGATCTGGTTTAGAACGCTTTTGAAAAAATTTAGAAACGACCTCTGCACCAGCAGTATCTGCCAACTGTTTTAACTCTTCCAGAGAATCTTCAATAGTCCATCCTGTAATATTAACGCCATTTCCGTATTCCATTCCTACAAGAATTGCACGCTCTATACCTTGTGCTAAACTAGCAATACCACTTTGTTTATCAAGAATACGTTCAATCGTTGATACAAGATTGGGAAAATAAATTCTCTCAATTTCTGATATGGATAAAGCTTCATAACACTCTGCAATATACTGCTCATTTTCATCAATACCAGTAATCATTCCAAACGTAAGTTGTGACTGGCTGATATCTGGTGAAACCACACCCACAGCAATCATAGCATCAAATCGATAATTTTTTAACGCTGAAATATCTACACCACTAAGGTTAGGATTACCGTTCGGATGCGTATGAACACAGCGCACACCACTCAAACGGCTGTTACTGCGTCTTCCATCTACCACAGGAAGTTCTACACTCTGGTCATTACCAACAGCTACCGATAATACCTGTCCACTTCGGCTAATATACACAGAAACTTCTCTATTAATATATTCAGTAACATCTGCCATACGCAAAACAAGTTCACTTGTCAGCATCTGACCGCCTTCTACACGAATATCATAAAAAGTCTTTAGTTCATCAATAACAGAATTACGTATTCCTTTAAGATTTCCGTAAATTTCTTTATTCATAATCTTCACCTCCCAAAGGGGGTTATCATAATTACTTTCTTACCCTAGCAGGCTCAATATTTATTCTATATCCCTTAATGAAGTTTTTATGCATAGCACCAATAACTTTTTCTGCTACATCTTCAGGAACTTCAACAAAAGTAAATTTATCATAAATATTGATTAGACCAATATCTCTAGCAGGAATATCTGCTTCAATAGCAATAGTACTAACAATATCCTTAACCATAATTTTCTGACTACGTCCAATATTCATAAATAAACGTACCATTCCAGGACGACCGCCAGTATTCTGAAGATCTTTAGATAAAACATCTTCTTGAGGTGCTTCTAAAGCTTTATTTCCTTCCTGCATTAATTTTAAAGCAGCAGCAGCAACCTCCTCAGCACTATAATCATCAAGCAAACTTTCAGCTATAGGCATATAATCATGATAAGCATTCAATTCAAGTACTGTCTGCATCTTACTAATAATCTGATCACGCTGACGCTCAATAACATTAGCCGCGGTAGGCAGCTGACGACGCTGAATTTTAGTTTTAACAATTCGTTCAATAAGTTTTAACTGACGAAATTCCCGCGGAGTTATAAAGGTCATAGCAACACCAGTATTTCCAGCACGTCCTGTACGACCTATGCGATGTACATAACTTTCTGGATCCTGAGGAATATCAAAGTTAATAACGTGAGTAATATTATCCACATCAATACCACGAGCAGCAACATCAGTGGCAATGAGAACATCTACCGAACCATCACGGAACTTTTTCATAACCCTATCACGCTGATTTTGACTAAGATCTCCATGAAGACCCTCTGCCATATAACCACGACTGGATAAAGCTATAGATAAATCATCTACACCCTTTTTCGTTCTACAGAAAATAATCAATTTGCCATCTATCTCAGCATCCAGCAAACGACATAATCCTTCGATCTTATCTTTAGTTTCAAAATAATATTGCTCAATCAATGGTACTGTAAGATCTTCTTTAGAAATTGTTACATTCTTAGGTGCTTTCATGTATTTTTTAGTAAGACTTAAAATAGGTCGCGGCATAGTTGCAGAGAATAACAAAGTTTGACGCTCTGTCGGCAAACTTCTCATAATTTCTTCAATGTCATCAACAAAGCCCATATCCAACATTTCATCTGCTTCATCTAATACTAAGAATTTTATATGTTCTAAATGAATTGTCCCACGGTTAATATGGTCGATTAATCTACCGGGAGTACCAATAACGATTTGTACGTTATTGCGTAATGCACGAATTTGACGTTCAATAGGTTGACCGCCATAAACCGGCAAAGCTTTAACACGACGATTACGACCAATCTTACCTACTTCTTCAGCCACTTGAATAGCAAGCTCACGAGTAGGTGTCATGATTAAAGCTTGAATATGCTTAAAATCATCAATAGCCTGAACCAAAGGTATACCAAAGGCAGCTGTCTTTCCTGTACCAGTCTGTGCTTGACCAATTACATCATTACCTGCCAATACTAATGGTATAGTTGCCGCCTGAATAGGAGAAGGCTCTTCGAATCCCATATCGGTAAGTGCATTTACAATTTTTTTATCCAGCTCCAGCTCGCCAAACATTTCTTTTTGAATTGTCATTAATTATTATCCTCCATTTTTTCTTCTAATAGTTTGTCTATAAGCATAGATATAGCAGTTTGTGCTATTCTTAACTTATTTTCAGTCCTTGTTGATGTAAAATTATGTTCCTGACAATATAATGCTTTTTCAGAGGCCACTGCAATATACACCAGACCTACAGATTTTCCTTCACTAGCACCAGGACCTGCATTACCAGTTATACTAACACCATAATCACTCTTAAAAAGATTTCTAACTCCAACTGCCATTTCACATGCAGTTTCTCGACTCACAGCACTAAACTGCTGTAACGTATCTTCCTGAACGTTCAGTAATTTTTGCTTAGCCATATTTGTATAACTCACTACGCTGCCTAAAAGATATTCACTGCTTCCAGGCACATCCGTCACTAAACTGCTGGCTAAGCCACCGCTGCATGATTCAGCAAAAGCTATAGTCTTATTCTGTTTAATGAGCTCCTGTCCTAAACAAGCGGCTAACGAAGCATCATCTACACCATAAATATAATCATTCACATACAGGCGTACTTTTGATTCAATATCATCAAGCATCTTAACAGCAAAATCTGCATCAGACGCTTTTGCTGTAAGACGAATAATAATTTCTCCATAGCGTGCATAAATAGCAATCGTAGGATTATTTTGCATCATGATCAGAGAATCTATTTTATCAGCCAAAAGTGATTCTCCAATACCTCTTAAATGTAAAGTCCGCGATAAAATAACACCGTTTTCTGCAAAAGTTTTCAGCAATCGAGGGAAAAGCTGTTTTTCACAAATATCCATAAGTTCAGAAGGCGGACCAGGAAGCATTATAAATATTTTATCACCATGTTCCAACCACAGTCCAGGCGCAGTACCAACATCATTCTGAAGCACCTCTGCACCTATAGGAATATACGCCTGCTTTTCATTATTATCTGTAAGTGTAAGTCCCTTTCTAGCGAAATAGTTATCTATACGCCCCCAAGTATCTAAATCCAAATAGCTTTCAGTATGACAAACCTGCATAACAATCTCTTTAGTTATATCACCGCGTGTAGGCCCTAAACCGCCACTGGTAATAATAATATCAGCTCTTGTCATAGCATGTTCCAAGACCTGCTGCATACGTTCAGGATTATCTCCTACAGTAGTATGATACAATACATCAAAGCCTAAGTTATTAAGTTTACGGGAAAGATACTGCACATTAGTATTAATAATCTCTCCCAAAAGCAGTTCAGTACCTGTGGTAATAATTTCTACCCTCATACTTTTCCCTTCTTTAACTATATATTAAGCAAACTTATGATAAAAATCTTAAACTAACTCTGCAACCATCTCATATGTAAAGCCTTGTAAAATACGAACCTTTACTATCTGCCCAATTTCTAAGCCTGAAGCATTTTCTATAAATATTTCTCCATCAATCTCAGGTGCTTCATGATAAGAACGCCCTATTGCCAAATCAGAATTTTCTTCATCAAATCCCGTTACTAATACATCAAGCTCCTCATCTTCACGCTCTAAATGAATTTCCTCTGAAATTCCAGCTTGTAATGCCATTAATTCATGGTAACGATTTTCTTTTATCTCTGGAGGAATCTGATTTTCCATAGCACCAGCCACAGTTCCTTCCTCCTGTGAATATTGGAATACACCAGCATTTTCAAAGCGCTGCTTTTCTACAAAATCCATTAGTTCTGCAAAATCTTCTTCTGTTTCACCAGGAAATCCTACTATAAAAGTTGTACGAATAGCAATATTGGGAATACGAGAACGTAATTTATGCAATAAAAGTTCTACCTGTGCCTTTGTATCATAACGATTCATACTTTCCAAAAGGCGGTCACTGGCATGTTGCAGCGGTATGTCAATATACTTACAAACCTTTTCGCACTCAGCAATAGCTTCAATAAGTTCATCAGTAAAATTGTTGGGATACAGATACATAACTCTAATCCATTCTATACCCTCAATCTTATTCAAATCACGCAATAACTGTGGTAAAAGAAGCTTACCATATAAATCTTCGCCATAACGAGTAGTATCCTGAGCCACAACAATTAATTCTTTTATTCCTTTTTCCGCTAAAGAATTAGCTTCCGCTATAACTTCTTCATAAGGACGGCTTGTATACGGTCCTCTAAGCTGAGGAATTATGCAATAAGAGCAGCAATTATCACATCCTTCAGCAATTTTCAGATAAGCCATATAACTTGGTGTAGTTAATAAGCGCGGCAACAGCGGTACATTTTTACTTTCCAATTTTTCTAAATGCTTTAGACGTTTTCCAGCCAAAACCTGCTCTATTACCCAATTGATATCAATAAAACAATCGGTTCCAACAATAGCATCTACTTCAGGCAAACTTTCGAACAAATCATCAGCATAACGTTGCCCCAAACAGCCAGTTACAATCAAATATCTACAATTTCCTTGAGTTTTATATTCTCCCATCTGCAAAATTGTATTAATAGATTCTTGTTTAGCACTTTCTATAAAGCCACAAGTATTAACAATAATCAAATCTGCTTCCGAAGGATCATTAGTAATCTCCATTTCTCTGTCGCGAATAATTCCCAACATTATTTCAGAATCTACTAAATTTTTTGGGCAGCCTAAGCTTACCATTCCAATTTTCATAATTTACCTCCAAACAAAATTGTTTTACTTGCTGAATCTTACTCTACTTAACCATTTGTTGGTCAACTCATCTTGCTTAGTTGGCTCTAAGTAACTCTTATTAAGCCAAATTTTTTCAGGTTCCGTAACAGCTGCCTCTATGCCTCTTGGAAACAAAAACATAAATCCTGTTGCATCCTCCTGTGCTATTGTCTGTACCTTAGCACTTTCCAATATCCACTCTATAAAAGATAATGCTTTTTTATCATCTCTGCAATTTTTTAACATACCAACACAATATAAGTTAACCGGTGCACCTTCTTTTGGATGAACTAAATAAGCAGGAAACTTATTTTCAAGGTATTTAAAAACATAACTTTGTCTTGTAATAGCTAAATCTGCATCCCCAACTGCAGTCATCCGTATCGGAGTAAAAGGAAATTTTGCATATTGCCCAATAAATCGATTAATATTATGCAAATAATTCAATGCCGTCGTTTCACCAAAATGCTCTGTAAACGCAGCTAAAAAATTTTTTGTACTGTTACTATCTGATAGATTCTCAATTGCAATACGTAATTTCTCATTATTTTCCAAATCACGCCAACTGCAAATATTTTCCTGACCAATTACTCGTGCATACTGCTGATTTATCAAAAATACAGTAGGATCATAAAATACACCATACCAACAAAAATCTTCATCACGAAATTTTTCAGGCAGTCTATCACCAACAGCAAAAGCTACTGGTTTTAAAGATTCCTGACGCTTAAATTCACTTAGTGTACGTTGTTCTGCGAGAACTAAATCCGGCATTAAGCTAGCATCTTTAAATTCATAAACCGCTTTTATACTTATCTGCCCTTGATATTCTCTATTAAATTCTTTTATAAGATGTTCTGTAAAATTATTATCTAGTTCCGAATACAGCAACAGCGTATAATCTGTATCAGACTGTTTTTTTTCTATTGTATTTCCACAGCCAGAATTGAATACTAATCCTATAAATAATAAAAGCAAGATACAACGGAACAAAACTGTCACCTCCGTTATTATCTACGACGCTTATCGAATTGTCTGAACTTTTTAGACTTATTAGCAGATTTATTACTAAAATTCTGCTCAGACTGTAATAAACACTTTCTCCCACTTCCTATAAGATCCATTCGTCCCACTTTATTCAAAGCTTCTAAAACAAGCTTACGATTACGCAGTGAACGATACTGCATAAGAGCACGCTGCATTGCCTTATCATGAGGATTTCTTGCAACAAATACATTCTCCATAGTTTCAGGATCTACACCAGAATAATACATTGCAGTAGCAGCACTGCCAGGAGTTGGAATAAAATCCTGTACCTGCTCAGGCTGATGTTTAATATCACGCAGAAACTCTGCCAATTCAACAGCATTATTAAGCGTACAGCCTGGATGACTTGAAATAAAATATGGAACAAGATACTGCGGTAACCCTAATTCTTTATTTTTCTGTGCAAATAAGTGCATAAATTTTAAATATACTTCTTTACCAGGCTTACCCATACGAGTTAGTACCTGAGGTGCAATGTGTTCAGGAGCAACTTTGAGCAACCCACTTATATGATAGCGGCACAGCTCGTCTAAAAATTCCTGCTTTTTATCTGCCATAAGATAATCATAACGAATACCGCTACGAATAAAGACTTTTTTTACTCCAGGCAACGAACGAAGTTTACGTAAAAGTGCTATATAATCACTATGATCCGCATTTATATTAGGACATGGATTAGGAAAAAGACACTGTCTATCTTTACAAACACCATATTTCAGCTGCTTATCGCATGAAGGATGACGAAAATTAGCTGTTGGTCCACCTACATCATGTATATAACCTTTAAATTCTGGAAGCTTTGTAAGCTGTCTTGCTTCACGGATAATAGATTCGTGACTGCGAGCTTGAATAATACGACCTTGATGTGCATGAATAGCACAAAAAGAGCAGCTTCCAAAACATCCTCGGCTACTCACCAAGCTAAAGCGAACTTCTTCAAGTGCTGCTACTCCACCTAAATCATCATAACTGGGATGCCATTTTCTCTTATACGGCAAATTGTATACAGCATCCATTTCCTCCATTGTCAAAGGATACACATTAGGATTTTGAATAATATATTTTTGTTGTCCTTTTTGTACAACAATTTTTCCGTAAAATGGGTCATTCTCTTTACTCTGCATCTTAAAAGCACGAGCAAACTCTTTTCGTTCCTGTTTAATTTTCATCCAACCAGGAATTTCTATATATTCATCACTTTCCGGCAATTTATCAGAAACATATGCAGTACCTCTAATATAATGCATATCTTCCAATGCAGCACCTCCTGATAAATAATCAGCAATTTCTACAACTTGCTTTTCACCCATGCCATATACCAAAAGATCTGCTCTGCTACTTTCTAAAATAGAAGGCATTAATTTATTTTCCCAATAATCATAATGCACAAAGCGGCGTAGACTAGCTTCAATACCCCCAATAATTACGGGCATATCTGGCCAAAGTCGCTTAACCATATTGGCATATACGCTTACAGCATGATCAGGACGTGCTCCAACAGCACCGCCAGCAGTATACTTATCTACAGTTCGTTCATGCTTACCAACAGTATATCGGCATAACATGGAATCCAAATTCCCTCCAGAAATCATTACCCCTAAACGTGGTTTGCCTAAAGCTGCAAAATATTCTGTTTTATCCCAACGAGGCTGACATAGAAGTGCAACCTTATATCCTTGTGCTTCAAGTACACGACAAATAACAGCTGGTCCAAACGATGGATGATCTACATAAGCATCTCCACTTATGAATAAAAAATCTATCTGCTCCCAACCACGTGCAGTAATTTCCTCTTGAGAAATTGGTAAAAAATCTTTCATTCAAAGACTCCTAAATATATCTATTTCTTTTCACCCTTAGGTTCTATTTGCTCAAGCTCCTTCTTTTCTTCCTTAAATTCAGCAACAGAACCTGTTTCATCAACTTTCTGCTCTTCTTTTTCTGTATGCACAGAATCTGATTCTAAATCCTTATTTATTGCCATATCGGAATTCATTTTCTTTGGCTCGCTTTCTGCTGATTGTGTTTCAGTTGTATCTACAACACCTAAAGCACTATCTCTCGTATATGTTTTTACAGATACACCATGCTCGCCTTTTAAATCAATCAACTGTCCATTTACTTTTATATTTACTGCCCCAATATTACCATATTTTATAATCAGCTTATCTTTAGCTTCAAAAGTTTTCTTTTCTTTAGGCTGTAATAGTCCAACAAAAATTTCTTTGCCGTCAGCAGTAACTTCTAACCAACATTCACCGCCTGCTTCCATTTCAACAATTACATTATCAGCTATAATAAGTGGTTCTGATTTTTCTTGTACTTGCTGCTGTTCCTGTTTTGGTTCGCTTACAGGCATACTTTTAACATAATCAATAGCTGCCGGAATTGCAAAATAGCCTAGAACTAAAACAGCAGCTGCTGCCATACCAGCTAAACATTGCTTCAAAGGAAAGCTAGGTATTTCAAATTTTCCTGTTCCGCTGCCTATATCACGTTTGTCTTTTAGCTGAATATTAAGACGAACCTTATCAACTTCACGAATTCCCTTGCTTTGTGCTTGTTCAGCAGCTATTCCAGCTACACTTGCTTTATATTTAGTAACTAATGCAGAACCATCTAACCCTAGAAAATTACCATAGTTACGTATTATGCCTTTAACAAAAACTTCTCCAGGAGTTTTATCATAGGCATCATTTTCAATGGCTTCAATATAACGCCAACGTATACTGGTACCTTTTTCTACATCAGCTAAAGAAAAATTTTTAGCCAACCTTGCTTCTTTTAAAATTGTTCCGACACTTTTTTCCTTGTCCATTGTCAGTTCCTCCGCTTATTCATGCCGTAAAAACCGTTCTTCTGCTTCCTGACGTGACATTATAACCTCTCTTGGCTTGCTGCCTACAGTCTGCCCTACAATTCCTAGCTCTTCCATCGTATCTACAAGACGTGCAGCACGAGTATAGCCTATACTGAATCTTCGCTGTAGCATAGAGCTAGAGGCTTGCCCTCTGTCAAGAACTATGCGCAATGCATCTTCAAAAAGCGTATCCTCCACCAATAAATTCTGTGATGAATCATCATGGTTATTATCTTTATTATCACAAGTAAGTTCCTGTTCCGTAACTTCTTCACTATAATTTACAGGAATAGACTGCTTAATAATAAAGTCCACTATTTTTCCAAGCTCCATATCACTGACAAAAGCACCCTGTACTCTTATTGGTTTATTGGTACCCATTGGAGCAAAAAGCATGTCTCCTTTACCCAATAATTTTTCTGCACCTGCTTTATCAATAATAGTGCGTGAATCAGTTTGTGATGAAACAGCAAAAGCTATACGAGAAGGTATATTGGCTTTTACAATACCAGTAATAACATCAACTGATGGTCTTTGTGTTGCTAAAATCAAATGAATACCAGCAGCACGTGCTTTCTGTGCTAATCGTAAAATAGCATCTTCAACATCAGCTTTTGCAACCATCATTAAATCTGATAATTCATCAATAATAATAACTATGTACGGCATTTTTTCCTGCGCTGCCGCATTATAACTTTTTATATCACGTACATGATTATCAGCAAATGCACTATACCGTCGTTCCATTTCTGCTACAGCCCAATGTAATGCTGAAGCAGCTTTTTTGGGCTCAGTAACTACAGGTGTAAGCAAATGCGGTATTCCATTATAATTTGATAATTCAACAACTTTTGGATCAACAAGAATTAACTTCACTTCATCCGGCTTAGCTTTGTATAAAATACCAGCGATAATTGTATTAATACATACAGATTTACCAGAACCTGTTGAACCAGCAACTAACAAATGCGGCATCTTGCTGAGATCTGCCGTAATAATATCACCGCTTATATCCTTGCCCAAACCTATACATAAACGAGATTGTGTATTACATACAGTCTTATCTTCCACAACTTCCCGTAAACATACCTGATCATTTTTGGTATTGGGAGCTTCAATACCAATAGCAGATTTACCAGGAATAGGAGCCTCTATACGTACACCAGAAGCTGCTAAACGCAAAGCTATATCATCTGCTAAATTAACCACAGAATTCACCTTAACTCCAGGTGCTGGTTCAAGTTCAAAACGTGTAACAGACGGTCCGCGAGTAACTGCTATTACTTTAGCACGTACTTTAAAATCTGCTAATGTTTGCTCTAATACTGCACACTGTTCCATAATATCACGTTCATATGTGGCAGGATCACTTATACGAGGCTTATCCAATAAATCAAAAACAGGAAGCTTATATGAAGATTCTGTATCGTGTAAATCTTCTGGAATAATTATTTTTGGTGGTTCAGAAACAATTGTATTTTGTATTTTATCAGCACTATTAAAAATTGTTATTTTTTCAGATGTACAGGATTTCTGCTTTGAAACATCAGCGGTATTTTCGTGATGACGATAAATATTATTGATAATAGACTTAGTAGTTTTTTTCTGCTCATCACTAGGCAAGATACTTTCTACGGTGACTTCTTCCTTATCATTATCTATATAGTAAGGCTCTGAAATATAAGTATTGTCATTTTCATAGTTAATAATAGGACGCAGAACAACTTCCGGCTTGCGTTCTTCCCATTCAGGAAGCTGCACTGGATCGCGCTCAATTTCCTGTTTCAAAGGGTCCTTATCATATACGTTATTATTAAAATTCAGTATACGTTTAAAAGTTCCTTTTTTTTTCAATCCTTCAGTAAATGCATTAAACTCAGAATTATTATAAACATTCTTAGCAGAGTTTATCCTTGTATATGTAGTTTTTCCTAAGTCCTCACCAGAAAACTTTTTTGGATAGCTACCAAAATCATCATTTGCTGTTTCCCCATTTACTTTTTTCGGGCGTAAAATAGTCAGCTCATCTTCAATAAGCTTATCTTGCAGCTTTTCCAAGATATTACGCAAAGGCAAAAGTGAACACAATCCCAATAACAAACCTAAGATTAGTAATATATAAGTAAATAAACTTCCTACTGTTTTATGCAGAAAAAGTACTGTTAAACCTCCAACAACCCCGCCACCATCAAGCATTGCAGGTGAAATAAGTTCCTCATTAACAGGCACAAAAACATGATGAGCTGTGCCTAAAAGGCACAGCACAACAAGAAAAACAGCCAGTATTTTTTTGTAACAGAATTTAATCTGCCCCAAAACAAGCAGCTGCCAAGCTACAATAAAAAGACCTAACGGCAACAGAAAAAAACCTACCCCTAGTAAATAATGCTGAAAACGAGAAATAAACTGCAACAAAAAACCAGCATCAGAAAAAATATTAGATGCAGCAAAAAGCATACTCAAAAACAGACATAATATACCTGTCAAGCGAATATTAACTATATTCTTTTGCCTTTTCTTTCGTTCTTTGCGCAAAATAAGACAACTCCCAAAAAATACTTTTAAGTTTTACTATTATATTTCCATAATAATAGGCAAAATCATTGGTCTGCGGCGAGTTCTTTCAAACAGGAAACGCCCAAGAGAATCACGAACTGTTGATTTAATAGCAGACCACTCTGACACATTATTATTTTCGCAGCGGTCGAGTGCAGCCTGTACTTTTTCCCGCGCTTCATCCATCAAATCTTCTGCCTCACGTACATAAACAAATCCACGTGAAACTATATCCGGTCCTGATACCACACGACATGAATCCTTATCAATTGTAACAACAACTATCATAATACCATCTTGAGAAAGCTGACGACGATCACGTAAAACAATATTTCCTACATCGCCTACACCTAATCCATCAACAAGTACTTTACCAGAAGGTACTTTACCGTTAACAGCAATACTGTTTTTAGTTAATTCAATAACACAGCCGTTTTCGCCTATAACAATATGATCTGCAGGCATACCTAAAGATTTTGCCATATCTGCATGTTTCACAAGATGACGATATTCACCATGAACAGGAACGAAAAATTTAGGACGTACAAGATTATGCATCATCTTAATTTCTTCCTGACTTGCATGACCGGAAACATGTACACCATTACTTTTTTCATAAATAACATCTGCACCAAGTTTATACAAATGGTCTATAGTACGAGAAACAAGTTTTTCATTACCAGGAATCGGTGCAGCTGAAATAATAACAGTATCACCAGGCATAATATCTACCTTTTTATGATCATTCATTGCCATACGAGTTAAAGCAGACATAGGCTCGCCTTGGCTTCCTGTAGTAATGATTACAACCTTTTCCGGAGTATAATTATTCGTCTCATCAATATCGATTAGCACGCCTTCAGGAACTTTTAAATAATCCATTTCTTTGGCAATATTAACAACATTAACCATACTACGCCCAATAACAGCTACTTTACGGTCATATTTTACAGCAGTATCAATAACCTGCTGAATACGATGTACATTTGACGAAAATGTAGCAACAATTATTCTATGCTTAGCATAACGAAACTCTTCATCAAAAGTCTGTCCTACCATTTTTTCACTAGGAGTAAATCCAGGACGTTCAGCATTTGTACTGTCAGCAAGCAAACACAGAACTCCACGGTCTCCATATTCAGCAAACTTATTAAACTCCATAACCTGTCCATCAACAGGAGTATGATCTATCTTAAAGTCACCAGTATGAATAATAACACCTATAGGTGTAGTAATGGCAATAGCAACAGCATCCGGAATACTATGATTAACACGAATAAAGTCCATTTTAAAAGCACCAGCAACAATTTTATCGCCAGGTTTTACTACATGCAGATTATCATTGCTTACACCATTTTCTTTTAAGCGTCCCTGCAAAATACCTAGAGTAAGTGCGGTACCATATACAGGACAATCAATTTGTTTCATTACATAAGGTAAAGCACCAATATGATCTTCATGACCATGCGTCAGAAAAATGCCCTTAACTTTATCACGATTTTCAATCAAATATGTAATATCTGGAATAACTAAATCTATGCCAAGCATATCGTCTTCCGGAAACATCAAACCTGCATCTATAAGAATGATATCATCACCATAACGAAAAGCTGTCATGTTTTTACCAATTTCACCTAAACCGCCAAGTGGAATAATTTGAACTTTGTGTTGGAATTTACCCAAAAAAAATACACCTCCATTTTTGTTTTACATTCTTCCGCACAAATGTAGAATTTATAATTGATTACTGTGTCCGCACACATACTCTCTATTTTATTATACACTAAATATAAGCTATTGACAAATACAATAACTATATATTTTGCAAAAAGTTTAGAGATGCAAACTAATAAACAGCATTAAGATATACGTAAATAATTTTTATTAACGTATAATACAATCCTCTCCTAGAATCTTCTCTACATCTTCAACAAATCCCGGAGCATTGCTATTAACCCAAAAATCAGACGTAGTTTTTATCAGCTTACGTGAACCCATAAGCTGCAAATAAACAACATCTTCGCCCTTATATTTATTAAAAAGCTTCATTAACTCACGCTGAACTAAAGCATTTTCCAAATAATCTGCAATACGCAGTTTTATTTTCTTAGGCTCTTTAGCGGATAATGTAACTATGCTCTGAGCAATAATCTTACTTTCACGTTCATCCACACTAAAGCGACCCTCAACAGCTACAATATTATCTTCATAAATATCCTTAATACAGTTACGATAAACCTTAGGAAAAGCAATCACCGGAAAGCGTCCGCTGAAATCTTCTAAAGTCAGCAAAGCCATCGAATCGCCTCTCTTAGTATTTTTTATATTACATGAAGATATTATTCCCGCAACCTTTACATACTGTCCATCAGACAATTGACTTTCTCCACTGCAGTAATATAAAGACATATATTGTTTTAAGATGTCCTTATATTCACTTAAAGGGTGATCTGTAACATAAAAGCCTATTATTTCTTTTTCATGTTGCAATATTGCCTGCTTGGGAATCTCAGGCAGAGACGGCAAAACAACTTCCGCTACATCAAAATGCTCATCTTCAAAAAGACCAATTTGCCCATTAGCCCTATCACGTTGACAGGCAGCACCTATATCTGCGGTCTGATCTAAAACAGCCAACATCTGAGATCTTTTTACACCGAAAGAGTCCATAGCACCGCACTTAATCATGTTTTCAATCACACGCTTGTTAACTATACGCATATTTACACGACAACAAAAATCCATCAGACTTTCAAAAGGTCCTCCCTCATTACGTGCATCTATAATTGCATCTACTGCTGCATTACCAGTACTTTTTATACCAGCCAACCCAAAGCGAATGACTTTATCCTTGTCTACAGTAAATCCATGTCCGCTGGCATTTACATCTGGAGGCAAAACCTTAATATTATCATTACGACATACGCTAATATACCAGCTAAGCTTATCTGCATCACCAATAATGCTGTTTAAAAAGGCAGCATAAAACTGCGGACGCCAATGTGCCTTCAAATAAGCTGTTTCATAAGCAACTAATGCATAAGCTACTGAATGAGATTTATTAAAACCATACCCTGCAAAATGTTGCAGCAATGAAAAAATTTCATTACTAAGCTCTCTGGAAATCCCATGTAATTTTTCAGCTCCATCAATAAATGCCTGACGCATAGAATCAAGTTCTTTAGCTTTCTTTTTGCCCATAGCACGACGCAGAATATCTGCCTGACCCAATGTAAATCCAGCCAAAACAGATGTTATTTGCATAACCTGTTCTTGATAAAGAATAACACCATAGGTATCTTGTAAAATTGGTTCCATTAAAGGATGCAACACTTTAGCTGTACGCTGTCCATGCCTTCCAGCAATAAAATCCTCTGCCATTCCAGTCCCCAGTGGTCCTGGGCGATAAAGTGCCACCAAAGGTATAAGATCCTCAAAGCTCTCCGGTGCTAAGTCAGTAAGCAATTTTGTAATACCTGCTGATTCAAGCTGAAATACGCACGCTGTTTCACCACGACGCAACATAGCACAAGTTTTTTCATCTGCCAAAGGAATATTATCTATATCTACATTTTCGCCTGTAGTTTCAGAAATAAATTTAATACAATCACCAATAACAGTCAATGTACGCAGGCCTAAAAAATCCATTTTTAAGAGGCCTAAATCCTCAACCTTATTCTTGTCATACTGAGTAATAACTCCACCCTCGCTGCCCTGCTGCAAAGGTACGTAATCCTTAAGATCACGCGGTGCAATAATAACACCTGCAGCATGAGTTCCTGTATTACGAGGTAGACCTTCAACACTTTTAGCAAGATCTATAAGTTGTTTAATTTCTACTTTATTTTCATATTCTGCACGTAAATCATTACTGCTTTTCAAAGCTTTATCTAAGGTCATTCCTAATTCACGAGGAATCATTTTGGCAATTTCATCAACAGAACTATAACTCATTCCTAATGCTTTACCAACATCACGTACTGCTGCTCTTGCCTGCAAGGTACCAAATGTTACAATTTGAGCTACCCTATCCTGACCATAACGCTCAATTACATAATCAAGTACCTCATCGCGTTTTACATAACAAAAATCTGTGTCTATATCCGGCATACTAACACGTTCAGGATTCAGAAAACGTTCGAAAAGTAAATTATAACGCATTGGTTCAATATTAGTAATTCTTAAAAGATACGCAACAATACTGCCTGCCGCACTTCCACGTCCCGGACCTACTGGAATATCATTTTCTCTGCAATAATTAATAAAATCCCATACTATAAGAAAATAGCAGGCATAACCCATAGTATTTATAATATCCAATTCAAAGTCTAAACGTTTGCGTACATTTTCATCCACTACCTCATAGCGTTTAGGCAATGCTTTCTCACACAAATAACGCAGATAACTAACTGCATTATAACCATAAGGTACAGGAAATTCCGGCAGTAAAAGATGCCCAAACTCCATTTTTACATGACAGCGATCAGCAATTCTGCTTGTATTAGCTAAAGCCTCAGGACAATCACCAAACAACTTTGCCATCTCATCATAGCTTTTCAGATAAAAGCTGCCATCAGGAAATCTTAATCTATTAGGATCACCAACTGTACTTGTAGTCTGAATGCATAATAAAATATCCTGAGCTACAGAATCTTCTTTACGAACATAATGCAAATCATTAGTGGCAACTAAACCTAAATTATATTCTCTAGCTAGCTGCTTCAATACAGCATTTACCTTATGTTCCTGCTCCATACCATGGTCTTGTATCTCCAAAAAGTAGTTTTCTCTGCCAAAAATATCTATATATTCTTGAATGCAACGGCGTGCACCATCAAGATTATCCTGCAAAATCATAACCGGTAATTCTCCAGCAATACAAGCACTAAGACAGATAATCCCTTCATGATAAGTACGCAGAACATCCTTGTCAATACGAGGTTTATAATAAACACCCTCAAGCTGGCCAATGCTAACTATTTTCATCAAATTATGGTAACCTAAATCATTTTCTGCCAGTAAAATAAGATGATACATACTTCTACTATTTTTTTCTAAATGTGAACCATTCACTAAATAAACTTCACAACCTATAATAGGTTTTATCCCAGCTTTAGTACATTCACGATAAAAATCTACGGCTCCATACATAGCTCCATGATCTGTAATAGCTAAACTATCCATTCCCAGCTCTTTAGCATAAGCAACAAGCTCAGGTATTTTTGACGCACCATCAAGCAAACTGTATTCTGTATGTACATGTAAATGTGTAAAACGTTTTTCCATAATTCATCCTTTGCTAAAAATATATGTCTATTTATTTTCTTTCCAATACAGACCAATCAACAGAAATATAAGATTATAAATCAATGCCGGCAGCAGACTATTAATTTCCCACGAACTGATATTCTTCCAAAACAAGGCTGCAAATATACCTGCTCCCATAGCTGCAACTCCCATTGAAGCTCGCACTTTTCCTGGAAAAAAGACACAAAATGTTAATGGAAGAAATATACCGCTTCCACGTAATGTCATTGATAAATAATTCCAATCCAATATGGAAGAATCTAAATGAAAAAACACAAAAACCATAGCAATTAAAGATACAGCCAACACACTGCAGCGACTCACCCACAACTGAGCTTTAGCACTTGCGGTTTGCCAGATATTATGAATAATATCTTTTGATATCATTGTACCAATACCTAATGCCAATCCCGCGATAGATCCAAGAGCAGAAAGTAATATTGCACCAAGTCCAATACCACCTATCCAATCAGGCAGATAATTAACAAGATAAAGCGGTAAAGCATCAATAGAATTAATCTCAGGATGATGTAAATGCATAAACATTCCTATCATTACTGAAGGCAATCCAATTGGAATAACAACTATTGCTGCCGCAATGCAGCCTCCAGCAGCTGTTTTACTATCTTTAGCAGAAAAAATTGCCTGCACATAGGTTTGTGTAGAAATAACACCGATAATCATTGCACCTAAGCTTACTAATCCATCCTCTATCCCTCTTCCAAATAAACTAAACCAAAAAGGCTCAAACGACTGCTTTAGTCCTTGGATTTGCCCCATATCATTAAAAGCAAAAAAACCACCTACAAAAATACTGGCAAAAATCATTAAAATTTTCAAAAGTCCAGCAATGCCGCTGCTGCTCAACCCACCTAAGAAAACAAATCCAGCTGTAATTAGAATAATAATTACAGCTGCAACATGCAGCCGCACTCCAAAAATTCCTGAAACCAAATGTAATGCCGTCAAAGTACTGGCAACTATACTAAAAAAGATACCAGCACAAGAAGAAATTGTTGCCAACCATCCTGCTGGTTTTCCATAAGCTGCAACTAAAAATTCTGGTATTGTGGTAAGTCCGCTTCGACGTAAAGGAACAGCATAAAAAAATGCCATAAGCAGTAAAGCAATACCACTGCCTAATGTAAACCACCATGCAGTCAGTCCTAACTTAAATCCTAACTGTGCTGTGCCAACAGTAGCAGCACCACCAACAATTGTTCCTATAATAGTACCAGCTACAAGACGTACACCAGAACTACGTCCGCCAACATTATAATCTTCAGCTGATTTTACCTTACGTGCAGCAACAATACCAGGCAGCAATGATATAAGCAAAGTTGCTAATAAACTTATAAAATGAGTATGAGAAAGCTGCATAATTCATCTCCTAAAAAACTCCAAAAAATTACTATTTCATCTTCAATTTATATATTACAGCTTAGTATAACACATTTGAAGCAGCAAAAAAAGTATACTACCTTAGTGTATTTAATTCACAAAAAATTGGCACATATGATGCAACATTTGTAATAAAATCTTCTTTCTTTACTATTATGTTACAAAAGCTTTGGAACAATTCTTGCACAATACAATGTTTTTTTGTATAATATATTTATATTTAGTGTATGCTTTTTGGAGGAATATTATGAGCCGTTTAAGAATTGAAACACCTGATCAGGCACAACTTACAGTTGAACGCCTCTATAAAGATTTAGAACGACACATCATTGCCAGTCCGCCTGGTCTATGTCCTGTTGATCTTCAATTATCATTTTTAAAAATCTGCCATGCACAGACATGCGGAAAATGTGTACCATGCCGTGTAGGTCTTGCACAACTACAACATCTCATGGAAGATGTATTAGACGGCAGAGCAGATATGCACACTTTAGAGCTTATTGAGAATACAGCTCAAAATGTTGCTAACAGTGCAGATTGTGCTATAGGTTTTGAAGCTGCAAAAATGGTTTTAGCAGGTCTTGAAGGTTGCCGTGAAGATTATATAAATCATATAAAGAAGGGCAAATGCTCTATTAATGTTCATAATTCTATTCCATGTGTTGCACTTTGCCCTGCACAAGTCGATATTCCCGGTTATATTTCTCTTGTAGGTGCAGGTCGTTATGCAGACGCAGTTCGCCTTATTCGTAAAGATAATCCATTTCCAACTGCCTGTGCACTCATCTGTGAACATCCATGCGAAGCACGTTGCCGCCGTAATATGATTGATGCACCTATTAATATCAGAGGGCTGAAACGTATGGCTGTAGATAATGCGCCAAGTACAACTGTTCCTGTCCCTGAGAAACAACCAGCTACTAACAAACGTATTGCTATTATAGGTGGTGGGCCAAGCGGGCTTTCTGCAGCTTACTATCTTGAGCTTATGGGACATCATACCGTTGTGTTTGAAGAAAAAAGTAAACTCGGCGGTATGCTGCGCTACGGCATTCCTGCTTACCGTTTTCCGCGTGAACGTCTGCAAGAAGACATCGATGCTATCTTATCTACAGGAGTAGAAGTACATCTTAATAGTAAAATTGGCAATGGCGATGGAAATATTCCTTTTGAAGATCTTCGAAAAAATTTTGATGCTGTCTATATTGCTATTGGTGCACATACTGATAAAAAAATTGGTATTGACGGTGAAGATTCTCACGGTGTTATCAGTGCAGTAGAAATGCTGCGTAATATCGGTGAAGAAAAAATGCCTGATTTTAAAGACAAAACTGTTGTCGTTATAGGCGGAGGCAATGTTGCCATGGATTGTACCCGCAGTTCTATTCGTTTAGGAGCAAAAAAAGTAATTATAGCATATCGCCGCCGTCAAGATGATATGACTGCTCTGCCAGAAGAAATTGAAGGAGCTATTGCCGAAGGAGCAGAATTATACGGATTAAAATCACCACACCATATAGAAGCAGATGCCGAAGGCAAAGTATCTGCTTTATGGGTAGAGCCACAGATTATAGGTCCAATTGATGCATGGGGACGCGCACGACCCATTCATGCTGATGTAGAATTAGAACGCATTCCTTGTGATATTATTGTTGTTGCTGTAGGTCAGGGAATTGAGTTGCGTCCATTTGAAGAAGCAGGTATAAAAATTAAACGTGGCACAATTTCTGCTCTTTCCAGCAGTGAACTAGCTAATAATGAAGGAGTTTTTGCTGGTGGAGACTGTGTAACTGGTCCTGCTACAGTTATAAGAGCTATTGCTGCTGGTAAAGTCGCTGCAGCAAACATTGATGAATATTTAGGATATGAACATACTATTTCCTGTGATGTAGTTATTCCAGATCCTTCAATTGACGACAAGCGACCCTGCGGTCGTATTCAAATGCATGAAACAGAAGCAGGTGAACGTAAAAACACCTTTGCTCCGATCGAATGCGGTATGACAAAACAGGAAGCCTGCCAAGAAGCAGGTCGCTGTCTGCGCTGCGACAAATTTGGTTTCAGTGCATTGAAAGGAGGCAGAACCTTAAAATGGTAAGTTTAACTATTGACGGACAGCAAGTTACTGTACCACAAGGAACAACAATTATGCAAGCTGCTGCTGCTATTGGTATTAACATTCCTCGTTTATGCTACTTAAAAGAAATTAACGAGATAAGTGCATGTAAGGTATGCGTTGTAGAAATTCAAGGTCAAAACCGTGTTGTTACCGCTTGCACTACACCAGTGCAGGAAGGACTTGTCGTATACACAAATTCACCTAAAGCCCGCAGTGTAAGACGTACAAATGTTGAATTACTGCTTTCTCAACACGACTGTCTCTGTGCAACCTGTGTTAGAAGCGGCAATTGCAGTCTGCAAAAGCTTTCTAATGACTTAGGTATCTACGACATCCCCTATGAACGTGATGTCATTGATACTCCCTGGAACCAAGATTTTCCATTAATACGTGATTCAAAAAAATGTATCAAATGTATGCGCTGTGTGCAAATATGCAATAAAGTACAAAATTTGCATATCTGGGATGTTCAGAATACAGGTTCACGTACTACTGTTGATGTAGCTGACAATATATCTATCGAAGACAGTAATTGCAGTTTATGCGGTCAATGTATCACCCACTGCCCTGTCGGTGCTTTAAAAGAACGTAATGATGTTCCAAAAATTTATGATGTACTTGCAGATCCTAACAAAGTTACAGTTGTCCAAATAGCCCCTGCAGTGCGTACAGCTTGGGCTGAAGCTTTTAATCTGTCACCAGAGCAAGCCACAGAAGGACGTATGGTAGCAGCCTTAAAAAAAGTAGGTTTTGATTTTGTTTTTGACACATGTTTTGCTGCTGATGTAACTATTATGGAAGAAGCAAGTGAACTTTTAGAACATTTAAAAAATCCTAAAAATCACAGTTGGCCAATGTTTACATCTTGCTGTCCTGGTTGGGTTAGTTTCCTAAGTAAGAAACATCCTGAATTTATAGCTAATCTTTCAACTACCAAATCACCGCAACAGATTTTCGGTGCATTGACGAAGTCTTTCTTTGCACAGAAAAAAGGTCTTAAACCTAAAGAAATCTGCTCCATTTCTATTATGCCTTGTGTTTCAAAAAAACGTGAAGCTGAACTTTTTTCTATGCGCAGCAGTGGTACACATGATGTTGATATAGTTCTTACCACTCGTGAACTAATTCGTTTATTACGTGCTGAACACATTAATCCTGCATATCTGCAAGAAGAACCTTTTGATAATCCTTTAGGTCTCAGTACAGGTGCTGGAGTTATTTTCGGAGCCAGCGGCGGTGTAATGGAAGCAGCTTTAAGAACAGCTTACAAAGTTATAGAAAATCAAGAAGCACCAGAAAATGCTTTCATTGATGTACGCGGGGAGCAAGGACGTAAAGTACGTGAATTTAATCTTGGCGGTACTATTCTTCGTACATGTACTGTCAGCGGCTTAGGAAATGCTGAAAAGCTTTTAAATGAACTTAAAGCAGGTAAAGTTCATTACGATTTCGTAGAAGTAATGGCTTGCCCAGGTGGCTGCGTAGGCGGCGGCGGTCAACCAATACATGACGGTGAAGAAAGAGCTGCTGTATTAGGCAGTAAACTTTATGAAATTGATGTTCAACGACAACTGCACCAATCTCATAATAATCCCGATGTGCAGAAATTATATAATGATTTTCTTACCGCTCCGCTTAGTGAAAAATCAGAAGAACTATTGCATTCAAATCATTTAAAGGAACATAATTATATGTAATTAACTAAAGAAGGTTCTAGTATGTGCACCTACATTAACAATTACAACTATTACTGCCAACATATTCCTTATTCAGCTGATGATGGTCATGGCGATTATAACCGCAGCTATGAACAAAACTATGATGATTTTGATTATGCAGACTATTCAACTGATCATCGAGATAACAATTTCCGAAATTATGAAAAGAAACGTCGGAAAACTAATAAGGAAATTATCGAAGATTTACTCAAACGTTGGGATTAACGTGTAACACACAAAATTAATATAACTAAAAATAATGCCCATTCGTATAGCGAATGGGCATCATTTTTTATAAAAGCTGCAATTATATATCTATATTATCTTTGCTCCAATAAGTATATATCGCTTATTTCTTTAACGATTCTTACATTAGATGGTATCTGTATTGTCTTTTGAACTCTGCGGTACTCTAACCCACGTACAAGAATATATTTATCTTTTCCATCAAACAGTGCTTCTGCAAAAGCATTAGTCTGCGGTACTATTTCTATACCTGGCTTATCAGCATAATACATAAACCCTGGGCGTAAAAATTTATCTACATATACCGGAAACGGTTCTTTACATTCGACTTTATAAAATTCACTCATACTTCTTACACTGAACCTATCAGCAATCACAGGCATGACAAAAGCAAATGCAACACACATAGTCACCGCTCCCAGCATCACATGCAGCCAAGCAGCCAACTCAATATCACGATATACTAATAACGCATAGATAACCGCCGCTCCTAAAATTAGCGTCAGTACTCCTAACATAATCATACTAAAATCAGCCTCTGGTAAATATCTTGAGCCAATAATCCAACCAATAGCCAAAATTACAAAACTAAAACCACTGCCAGCTGCCCAACTATGAAAAGTTGTATTGTGACGTATTTTATTAAGCATACGTGCAATATTCCAACCAATAATAACCGCTAATGCTGGAAATAACGGCAAAATATAAGATACTAGTTTTGTCTTGCAGACAGTAAAAAATAAAAATACAAAAATCCACCAAATATGGAAAAATAACAAATTATGCATATCATCTATTCTGCTCTCACAGATAGATGAACGAACAGCCATCGGCAACATTCCAATCCAAGGAAACAGTCCTAATATAATAACAGGTATATAGTACCAAAAAGTTACTCTATCACTATGTTCCGGAGTTGTAAAACGAGTTATATTGTGAAAGCCAAGAAATGTATCAATAAATTCCATTCCATGAACTGTATACATAGCATAATACCAAGGAGAAGCAATCAAAAAATATAGCAATAAGCCCCTGATTACATGCATTCGAAAAATTTCTCGTAATTGTCCCATGAACAGCAAATATAAAAATATAATAGTTCCTGGAAAAACAATACCAATAGGACCCTTAGTAACTGTTGCCAATGCCATACACACATACATAAGCCAATAACGTTTATTGATAAAACTCATAAGTGCACTTGTCATAAAAAACAACAATGTTGTATCAGTTACCGCTGCCTTGCCTAAATAAAAAAACTCTACACAACTTGTTAGTATCATTGCTGCCCAAAAACCAGCTCGCTCATTAAAAATTCTTGTTGTGCTTA
The DNA here is from genome assembly GCA_964595445.1 of uncultured Phascolarctobacterium sp. Classification (GTDB taxonomy): domain Bacteria; phylum Bacillota; class Negativicutes; order Acidaminococcales; family Acidaminococcaceae; genus Phascolarctobacterium_A. The sequence goes on along the minus strand of CAZQQK010000003.1, from coordinate 11,424 downwards.
TGTAAAGCATTGTAGAAGTAGCACAAGCCATAATTGCTGCTGGTAAGCGAGCGGCAAATTCATTATAACCAAAAATAAACTGAGATATTGCTACAAGCCAATAATACATAGGAGGTTTGTCAAACCAAAAGTTACCATAAATACGAGGTGAAAGAAAATCTCCTGTTTGCAGCATTTCCCTTGCCGTTTCAGCATATACCGGTTCATCAGGATCAAGTAAAGGAACACCATTTAACCCGAAAAGAATCATAAAAAATGCTGTTATTATAACAATTAATAGACTGTTTTTATCTATTTGTTTCATATATATCTAACCTCAAATCCATGAAAGTTATCAAAACTATAAATCTAAACCTATATCACTTTTCTGACTTATGTTGCTCAATGGTTGTTTTATTTTTTTATCGATACCATATTTAAAACATCACTGCCAAATGCACGAACAGTAACAACGGCACCCAAAATAAAAGGCAAATATTCTGCTGTAAAACGCCATAGTACTGCCATTATTCCTTCTACCCCATTCGGTAAAATATTAGAAAAAAGTACTAAAAATCCTGCCTCGGCTACACCACTTCCACCGGGGGTTGGGGAAAAATATAAAACCAAGTTAAGCAATACCATTCTCCCCATAACCTGAATTAAATCAAAATCTACATTTAAGCCTGTAAAATATGCAGGAACAGTAGCATAAATAAATAATAAACTTAATCCAGATTCAAAAAAAGCACGCAAAACCATTATAGGATGCTGTCCCATAACAATGATAGCATTCTTAAATTCTTGATACCAAATAAAACAATTTTGCTGTGTTGTATAAGAAAACTTACGCGTACACTTCAAAATCATCTGCTCTGGAATTTGTGTTCTCATTAAAAGAAGAACTATAACTGGCAATGAAATAAAAAGTACAGATAGTAAAGTCAAAACCGATGCAGGCATCCATTTTACTATATCCTGGTCACTATGCAGCACTACTGGTACAAGTAAAATCAAAAATATAATAGACATAACTGTGCGCACCAGCACAACTACCGTAGATTTAGCTACAGGAACACCTGCTTTACGCATAAACATAACCTGTGCAATAGCACCGCCACTTGCTCCCGGAGTAACTAAAGCCAAAAAATAATTACTCAATACTACATTTACTACCTGGCGAAAAGTAAGTTTACCATTTGTAACGTTGGTAAGCGTTATTAAACGCATACCATCAAAAAATAAACCTACCGCCAAACACGCTAAGGCAAGCAATATACAGCTTGGCTCAAACATTGTCAGATATTCAAGTGTTCTTATATCAAATGTAAAATAAATAACCGCGGCAGAAATCAAAAGTACAAAAGCAAATAATAATGCCAAACGGAACAATAATTTTTTATTCATCAGAACAAACTCCAAAAAGTAATATTTTGGGAATAAGCATTAATATTTTTAGAAATCAACAAGCAGAAAAAGTTACTAATTCTATGTTTTGTTCTTGAAGATATTGCTTATTTTTTTTAGATAAATAAGCATTTAATTCTTCCTGCCAATGATATCCCCAAGGAAATATTCTGTCTAAAGCAGTTGTATTCAGTCCTGGATGCGTCATTATCTCACTTATTCCATCAGGAAGTTTAGTCAAGATATTTCTTACTAATTCAGTGTTTAAATTGCCTCCGGCAAGCATACCAAAAAAATAGTTTGGATAATATACTCCTTGATTAACAGCATTATGTGCTGCCATCTCAGCACATAAAGTTAATCCACTTCGTCCAAGCAGACGTCCAAAACTAGTATTAAATCCTCCAGTAAAAGTATAACTTTCTTTAGGGATACGCATCCTTTTAATATTATACTCACAACAAAGCTTTAATACAAGAGAATTAATTCCAGGCAAAATATGAATGTGCTGATGACTGTCTATATGAGTAATATTAATATCAACACTCAACGCACGCTCTATCTGAGCTCTCAGCTCAGATTCAAGCTCACTTTTTTTCACAAAACCGCTATAAAAACGTTTAGCAAATGTTACATAATTATCAGGAAATTTGTCAGCAGAATCCAATAAACTACTTATCTCATTTGCTGGCAATACAGATTTCACTCCACCTACTAAAGTAAGATGAATTCCTATACCAAGCTTTGGATTAGCCTTAGCCAGTTTAACTGCATCTTTCCAACTGGGTGCACTTGGCATAAGTGAAGTACTAGTAATAAAACCTTCTGTATATCCTTTTATAATACCTTCATTAATCAACGGATGTAACCCAAAATCGTCAGCATTAACAATTAATTTTTTCATTTTCTACACTCTTTTATAATTAGCAAAATGCAGCTTTACGTAATTACGCAGCTCATCCTTACCATATTTTTTTGCCAGACGACGTGCACAATCCGTAGCTTGTGCACTACCGCCCTTAGGCAATGCTATTTCTCCAGCCTGTTTTGAAAGCTCTGTCATAGTTCGTAAAAAGCGAGCTCTAGCCAACACTGAAGCTGCTGCAACAGCTAAATTAGATTCTGCCTTAGGTTGCTGCTTTATATCACAATTTGGAAAACGCTGTTTTAACGTACGTATATTAACTGTAGAAGTAGTAAACTGATCTATCAGTGCACTATGGCAAGTACTATTTCGTTCCAAAACTTGAGTAAGTGCTGCTATATGCCCCAAGCCTAATAATTGGTTTAATTTACCACCTTGTGCAAGCACTTGTGCATAACGCAAATTATAGACATTAGGTTTCAGTTCAAGCACACTGCAATCAACAACATTATTTTTTATGACATCTTCTAATTCAAGAATTTTTTTATCAGTCAGTAATTTACAATCTTTAACACCTGCTTTATACAGTTTATCAGCAGTTGTATTATCTACCACTACTGCCGCTACTACCAAACTTCCAAAAAAATCTCCTTTGCCGGATTCATCACTGCCTGCCCATAAACCTTCATGTGTTTGCAGAACCTGGTTATTATCTACATTTAAATTCTTATTTTCTGCTACACTAGGTATCTGTAATAAAGAACGTATTTTTTCCTGTAATGCACTGTCACCGCGGCAAACAATATTTAATCCCTTTTTTCCGTTATATATATTAACTGTAGCTTTGGCTCCACAAAATTCTACTACCATCTGATAGCCATAGTTAATATATTTTTCTTGAGAAATAGGTAATATTTCAGTAATTTTTTTCTTGACCTCTGATAAATAGTTATTAAACTCAAGATCCGTAAGCTTTTTCAAAACTACTCTCCTCTTTGTATATAATTTTTCTCTTTCCACTCTTCAAAAAGCATATAAATAAGCGGAACCACTACCAAAGTCAAAATGGTAGAAGTAGTTAAACCTCCTATTAAAACTACCCCCATAGATTGACGTAATTCAGCACCTTCACCAATCCCCAAAGCAATCGGCAACATACCAAGAATAGTTGATAAAGTTGTCATAAGAATAGGTCTCAATCGTAACGAACAAGCTTCCAAAACAGCTTCACGTACAGTAAGTCCTTTTTCTCTTTGCTGATTAGCATAATCCAAAAGCAAAATAGCATTTTTAGTAACCAATCCCAAAAGCATAGTAAAACCTATCATGCTCATCATATTTGCAGTTTGACCAGCAACCAACAATCCTAAAACAGCACCAATCACAGCAAAAGGCAATGATACCATGATTATCAAAGGCTGAGAAAAACTTTCAAACTGTGCAGCTAATACCATATATACTACAACAATTGCTAAGATAACAGCTTTATAAATTTCTTTAAAAGAACGTGCCATATTATCTGCCTGTCCAATCATTTTATAATTATATCCTGGAGGCATATTCAATTCACTTATATATTCATTTTTTATTTTGCCAATAAGCTCACCTGGTGATATACCAACAGTATTAGCATAAACAACAATCTGGCGCTGCTTATCTTCACGTTCAATACGTGTCGGCCCACTTCCATAAGTTACTGAAGCAATATCTCCGAGGCGTACAAATTGTCCTGCAACAGAAGAAATACGCAGATTCATCACGTCATTAATATTAGTACGCTTGTTTTCTTCTAACTGCAAAATAATATCATAATCATTATCACCTATAGTATAGCTATTACTTGTACTTTTACCCATAACAGCCATCTCTACAACTTTGCCTACTTCAGTAGCATTCAAACCAAGTTCACTAGCCTTAGCATAATCTAACTTTATTACAATTTCAGGCTGCTCTTCCGAATCAGAAATATCTACATCAGCAGCACCAGGAGTATTTCGCAGCATTTCCGCCAATTGCAGTGCATAGTTTTTTAACTCTTTAATATTACTGCCACGCAAACCAACCTGTACTGGGCGGCTGTCTCCGCGACCGCCTCCCTGATTGGAAACAACAGTTACTTTCAATCCTTCTGTATTACCAAAACGACTGCGTAACTCATCCATAATTTCCTGCATACTGCGTTCACGTTCACTGCTTGATTTAAGTTTAATATCCAATGCTCCTTGATTTACAGGATTGCGTCCGTTACCAATATTTAACGCTACAATATTCACCTCTGAAAGTGAAGAAATATATTCTTGCAGCGGTTTTGCCAAATCTATTGTTTTTCCCAAACTAGTTCCTACAGGAGCTTTAAAATTTACACTAAACTCGCCAGAATCATATGTTGGCTGAAATTCAGTTCCCACAAAAGGCAACAATAAAAGATTCAGCAGTAACGAAACAATTCCTAATGTCACAATTTTACGCGGACGCTGTAATGCCCATTTCATAAGGCTGTTATACATATCACGTAAACCTTGAAAGCCATCCTCAAACTTATCCAACAATCTTTGAACAAAATGCAAACGTTCTTTATTATTTTCTGTTTCATTTTCCGGTTTAATCCAGTAAGCAGATACCATAGGAGTAAGAGAAAACGCTACAATAGTAGAAAAAGCAATAGCAAAAGCCACTGTTAAACCAAATTGCTTAAAATACTGCCCTATTGTTTCTCCCATATTACCTATAGGAACAAATACTGCCATCAAGCTCAAAGATGTTGCCAAAATTGCCAGTGTCAATTCTTCTGTTGCTTCTTTAGCTGCTTTAAAAGGCGATTTACCCATTTCAATATGTCTGAAGATATTTTCAATAACAACAATCGCATCATCAATCAAAATTCCTACTGCCAAACTAAGTGCCATTAATGACATATTATTAAGCGTAAAGTCCATAAGTTTCATCATAAAGAAATTAGCAATTATTGAAGTTGGAATACATAATCCACCAATAATAGTTGCTCTGAAATTACGTAAAAACAAATATGTAATCAGCAATGCAAGAAATCCGCCAAAAATAATTGCATTCCATACATCCGCAATATTTTCACGAATATAGGTCGATTGATCGCGCACTTTTTCGACAACAATATCAGGAGGTAAGTTACTCTGCTTCAATTCCTCCATACGTACATTAATATTATCAGTTACATCTACAGTATTTGTTTTTGACTGTTTGCGTACAAAAGCCATAACGCAAGGCACTCCGTTTGCACTGGCAAAGGTATCCTCATCCTCCCAAGAGTCTATGACATCTGCAATTTCACTTATATATACAGGTCTGCCGTTATTATTAGCAATTACTACCTGCTTAATATCATCAACAGTATTATATTTACCAACAGTACGTACTGTTATTTCCATATCAGCATTTTTTGCTTTACCGCCAGGGGTATTGTAATTATTTGCATTAATAACATCACGAACAGTTTGATAAGAAATAGCATATTCTGCCAACTTCTCCGGTTTCAGAACAATACGAACTGCACGCTGGCTGGCACCCAAAACAGTGACCTCTGATACACCTTCAACCATCTGCAACTCATCTTTAATATTATCCTCTATAATACGGCGAATTTCTCCACGACTGCGTGAAGATGAAGCAAATGTGTAGGCAACAATAGCTCTTGAGTTCAAGTCAACCGTTTGTGTTACCGGTTCATCAATATCATCCGGAAGGGCCTTACGTACACTAGATACTTTTTCACGTACTTCACTGGCTTTAACTTGCGGATCTACACCAATGTTAAATTCCAACACTGTTTCACTATAGCCTTCTAATACAGTAGAAGAAAGAGTTTTAATACCGGAAACCTGACTTACACGATTTTCAATAGGCTTAGTAACCAATGTTTCCATTTCCTCTGGTGAAGCTCCATCATAAGTTACACGTACACTTACAATCGGTAAATCAACATCTGGATTTAAGTCTACACCTATTTCAGGATAACAACGAATACCAAAAACAACTAACAGCAAAATAAACATTGTCGTAAAAACTGGTCTTTTAATAAATGTACCTATCATTTTACTTACCAGCCTTTTTCAAATCAATCTTACTGCCTTCACGAAGTTTATTATGCCCTTCAGAAACCACTATATCATTTTCAGTTAAGCCATCAACTACTTCTGCTACTTTATCATCAGAATAACCTATAGTTAATACACGACGTTGTACAATACCTTCGTCATCTGTTACAAAAACAGTCTGCTGATCATCACGCATAACTATTGCATGCGCTGGAATAGTTAATATATTTTCTCTAGGAGAACCAACCAAAGTAACATTAGCATAAATACCAGCCAATAGATTTTTTCTATTGTCAACACTAACTTCTGCTGTAAAAGTATGTGAAGGCAAATCAGCTACTGGAGCGATACGAGTAATTTTTCCAATAAGTTTTTCTTTAGGATAAGCTGGTAATACTATCGCTGCTTCATTACCCACCTTTACTTCTGCTATCTGTCCCTCTGGAATATTAATAGTAGTTTTTAAAACACTAATATCTGCTACAGCAAAAATAGGAGTTCCAGCTTTAGCGTAATATCCCTCTTGATAATAGCGTTTAGCGATAATCCCGTCAGCAGGTGCAACAAGAACTGTAGCTGCTGATTTTGATTTCATTGCCTGCAACGTTCCTCTTGCTGCTTCAAGTTTTGCTGTAGCATTATCGCGTGCAAATCGATAATCATCAACTGCTTGCTGCGAAACCGCTCCCGTTTCATAAAGTTTTTCATAACGTTTCAAATCAGTTTCTGCCTTCCGTAGATTTGTCTGAGCATCCAAATACGTACCCTTAGCATTAATCAAATCAGCATCTGTATCAATCTGCTCTAAAACAGCTAATATCTGTCCTTTGTTGACACTATCCCCCTCATGTACATAAACCTTTTCCAATCTTCCATCAACCTTAGCAGCAATTTCTGTCTGCCATTCAGGATTAAGACTACCAGAAAAGCTTAACTTTGGTATAATAGTCTTTTTTTCCGGATGAACTGTAACTACAGCGATACGTTTAACTTGAGATATTCTTGCTGCACGCTCCTTATCTGTCTGAATATTATTGTAAATACGATAAGCAATAATTATACATATTGTTAGCATTAATCCAATAACTATTTTTACCTTGCGATTCTGAAGATTCACTTTCCTACTCCCTTCACCATCATAAATATTATACTAGGGGTGAATTAATTTTAACTTAGTTTCGAATTATATATAATTATACAGCCTAAACAAGTATATAAGCAAGAAAAAAGGCCGCATTCCGCGACCTTTTAGAAGTATAAAACTACAAATTTATTACCTAACAGATTTACTTATTTTTCAGTAAACAAATATATACAAAAAAACTAACTTATTGAATAGCCAATAGATGTTGTGTCATTTTTTCTAAGGCATTTCGGAAAGAATGTTTTGTAATTTTTAATTCTCCGCTTTCACTTCTTGCTTCTTCCATATGCGGATATCCTGCTTGTTTCATTTTTTCAAGCAAACTACTATGGTCACCAAGAGCAGAAACTTTATGCGGCATAGGTCCAGCTATAATTCCTATAAAAGATAAAGAACCATCATCCATACGTTCGGCATAAGATTTGATTTTACTATAATCATCCCAAAACACAAAGTCACTCTTTTCGTATCCATAGTCTTTAGAAATACCAAGCAATTTTTCTGTTGACACTTCCGCCTGTCCTATCACAAGTATTTTTTTGCGACCCTCAAGTAATCTGTGCCCATTATCATTGCCACATTGTAAACTTTTATTTATATTATCAATACGCCTATCATTATCTGTAATCTTTTTTATTAAATCATTTTTTTGTTCAAGAAGATGCTCATAGCTTTGATTATTTTGCAGCAATATAGACATTTCATCTTGAAGTTTATTCATTTTTTGAATCAAAGAAACATTTTCTCTTTCAATTTCAATTAATAGCGACTTAGAAAGACTGTTGACAGATACTGTATCATCAGAATATTCGGCAATATCTTTTGATGGAATTACTTTAAATTTTTTTGGAAAATTCGAAGCAAATTCATTCCACGCTTCAGTATGAAGAACCCTATATTCAAATGCTTTTTCAAATAATGTATTTGTATCAATACTAATTCCATCACTTTTATAATACTGAATACAAACCTGAAGATAATCTTGAAAAACTGCATTGCGTTGCGAAACAGATTCTTTATTACTTCTATCTATTTTATCAACAGGATCAAAAAAACGTTTAGGTTCCTCTACAAGTAACTGTGCCATTTGAGTATGCATTTGTGCAAATACATATCTCAGGTAAACCCAATCTGGAATATTATTATCTCCTCGTATAATAAACATATGTAAATTATTTAATGCTAAATCATACTTCTGTGTTTCCAAATAAACACGTCCTAAAATTTTTAAAGTTTTTAAATAATAATCTTTTTCTGAATATGTTAGCCCTTCAAAAAAAGCCCTCTCTAATACCTTAATAATGAGATTGTAACAGGTTGTATCAGGTGCATACTCATAAAGATAATTACCTGTCCAAAAATACTCTTTCCATCCGTTCAATTTATCGGATAAAGCCAAAGCTTTAATCTCATCAAAATGTGTACTTTCTGATTTTTTATAATACTCCTCTGCTACTATCATTGCATTTTACCTCTGGTACAAATTTATTTTCTATAATAGAATCTGATGATACCACAGAAACAATCTTCGTCTTTTTACCACTATGTTTTTTCATAGCTATTTCCTCAGCAATATTCATAACCTCTCTATAGCATTTTTTGTCGCTCGAAATCGGCTCAATTCCATTTAACGCTGCAAACATTATCCAAGCATATCTATGAACATCAGGTTCTGCCTTATATACATTTAATCCATCTGCAAGTTTTTTCCCTGACTTAGAACTGCGCAAAAAGAAAATTAAAGCTTTTAATACACTGTATTTCATGCTTTTAAGTTTTGTTTCTAAGCTATCTTTAGCCAAACCATAAACTAATTCTTCAATATCTTTGATTCTTTTCGCAAAAAAATCTCGTTGTTCTTCAGAATCAATATTAGCAACTTTATTCAGTACATTTTTAATAACAGCCTGAAAATCTGATTGAGAAAATGTTGTTGAAGATAAAGATATAAGTTCTATAATCAGTTCTTCAAAAAATGCTACTTCTAATTTTTTCGATTTACGTTTCTTTTTGCTAAAAATTGAATTTTGACTAATAATTGAATCTTTTTTCTTTTCTTTTTCATTATTAATAAGCTTTTTTAACTCCTCTTGCTTATTCAAAAGATTCATAGTATTACTATCAAAATTGGCAATATATTTTTTCCCAAAACACCATTCTTTAGTTTCAAGAATCGTATTTAGTACTATGGAAGTAACTTTTGTTCTCTTTGAAATTATAGAACAAACATCCATCTTTGCATAATTTTTATTCAAACGTTCAGCTAATTTTGAAACTACATCTGTATTCAAGCTTTCTGCGAAACTATCATCTACAATATCATATAAATGTTCAGGGAAATATAAATCCGATGATGGTCTATAAATGTCTTCCTTGTCAACATCATTATTAAAAATAATATGAGATACAAAAGAAAAAGAAATTTCCGCTTTCACAAATACACCCATATATGTTTCTGAAATATCTGAAAGATTAGAAAATGACTTTGCTATCTTTCCTTCTTGATCAACAGCAAGCACTGGCCAATTAGCAGCATCACTTTCTGAAATCGAAAGTTCCAAAATAACTGGTATTTCTACAATATCTTGATCAAAACCAAATGACCTAACAGCACTCTGTAATTTTTTAGGTGTAAGAAATAAAAACTTATCACTTATTAGTCCTAATGACGGAATTACCTTACGAGTTTTTCTCAAAAGGTAATCCTTACACACAATTTTATTCAAAGTAAAAAATTCAAGCAATGTTCTTGAACTACAATAAAGATATAAATTCATAGCTAATCTCCTTAATTCTATCTAAATAAGTTTATATTATTATTAATAGCAGTCATTGTATTAATCCATTTTGTTCCATTGTTTTGTCCACTAAAATAGTAAATATATAAATCTTCCTTAGCTCTAGATATAGCTACATAGGCACGATTTTGATCTGCCACAGTGTCACCTGTGCTTCTAACCTTATCAAAGGCTGCAAGTATAACAATATCAAATTCAAGTCCTTTCATCGTGCTATATGAAAGTATTTTTACGCCATTCGTATCAAAGTTTATATTAGAATTAGCACTTCCAGTTTTATATAATTCTACATTAACTTTTGTACTTAATAAATTGGATAATTTATTGTAAAAGTTATTTAAACTTTGAGGATTAGTAAAGATACCAATTGTTTTATCCATATTATTGCTAACAATTTTATATATATTATTATCTAAATCATCGAAATTATCACATTTAATCAATATGGGTTTCTTCCCACTGCGAGAATTGTCTGGTTTAGCAAAATAATCATCTTTACTAGAATTTCTCCAATATAACTTGGCTACTTCTGCAATCTCCTTTGTATTTCTATAATTATACTGTAAAGTATACGGTGACTCCATACACAATCTTTTGATAGCTTTAATAACAGGTGTTTTATTTTGCTCAATAGCTTGATTAGGATCAATAAAACAGGTAATATTCTTAGAAACTTCTGGAAGTGCCTGCAAAAGATCTTCTGGAAAATCTTGTGCTTCATCAATAATAACGTGATCATACACAGTTCCTATATTATTAAAATCTAAAAGAATTTGATTCCAATTGTATTGAAATTGTCCAAAATTAGGTACACTTGTTCTTCTTTGAATTCTATAAAATGAACTGAGCCAAGCATGATATGTATTAACTTCACAATTTGTAATATTCAAGGCTTTTATCGCTGATTGCAGATATAACATCAGAGGACGATTATAAACCAATAGTAAAACTTTTTTGTTTCTCATCTGTGCAGCTCTGTAAATTGCAATAACGGTTTTTCCTGTACCTGGAGAACCTTTAATAAAGAAGTTTATGTTGGTAGGTAAATTTATCACTTCTCGCTGTTCATGATTTAGACTACTATAATCCGGTAATTCAAATGCCATTTTCTTTCCTCCTCATATTTCATCAATTAATCAAAAAAATCGTTTTATCTCTAAT
>CAZQQK010000002.1:0-39546 GCA_964595445.1 uncultured Phascolarctobacterium sp. | reverse complement strand
AGCTTATCTTAATTATTTTATCAGCTTTTCCTTGACTATACTAATAAGCATGTTATAATCATCTACAAATATTAAAAATCAACGCGATGAAAGAGAAGCAATATGTTAGGCTTTCAGAAAACTGCCGGTTGATGCAAGGCAGCAGTAAGACATATCTGTTCCGCTCTGAAGCGGCAAATGAAGAATTTGACGGGTCTGCCCGATACAGCAGCTAAAAGTTGGCCATAGGCAATTTGGGTGGCACCGCGAGTAACAGTCCTCGTCCCAAGATTAGGGATGAGGATTTATTTTTTAGGTGTTCCTATGTCTAGGCAATTTGGGTGGTACCGCGAGTAACTGGAAAGCTCGTCCCAAAGGGATGTGCTTTCCAGTTTTATTTTTAGGCAGTAATCTATTTATACACTCAAAAAGAAAGGATGAAGTTTTTTTATGTTCAGAGCCTACAATTTTAATGCTGGTCCTTCAGCTATGCCACTAGAAGTACTGCTTTCTGCTCAAGAAGAATTTCTCAATTATGCTAACAGTGGTATGAGTATTATTGAAATCAGTCACAGAAGCAGTGAATATATTTCCATGCATACAGAAACAAAAGCTTTACTGCGTGAATTAATGGAAATTCCTGATAATTACGAGATAATGTTCATTCAAGGCGGCGGCAGTACACAGTTTTTAATGACAGCAGCCAACTTCCATACAAAAAAATATGCGGCTTATGTTAATACCGGCGTATGGTCAAAAAAGGCAATGAATGAAGCTAAATATTATGGTGAAGTATATGAAGCAGCCAGCAGTACTGATAAAAATCACAGCTATATACCTCAGACTTTTTGTTTAAAGGATGAAACATCCTACATTCATTTAACTTCTAATAACACTATTTATGGTACAGAATATAAAAGTTTTCCCCATTTTAACATCCCTGTCATCTGCGATATGTCCAGTGATATTCTTTCCCGTAAAATTAATGTTGCTGATTTTGATTTAATTTATGCCGGAGCTCAAAAAAATCTTGGACCAGCTGGAGTGGTAATCGTAATAGCAAAAAAAGAGTTTTTATCAACAGCACGAAAAAACCTTCCAACCATGATGAAGTACAGTACTTTCGCTGATAATGATTCTCTTTATAACACTCCTCCAGTTTTTGCTGTCTACATGATTAATAAAACGTTGCACTGGATAAAAAAACAAGGTGGTGTCAACTATATAGCCAAAAATAACATAACTAAAGCTAAATTAATATATGACGTAATTGATAACAGCAATGGATTTTATATAGGTCATGCACAAAAAAATTTCCGCAGTATGATGAATATAACCTTTAATTTAAGAACTCCTGAAATGGAAAAAGATTTTATTGCTCAAGGAAAAGCAGCTGGATTCATAGGTATAGGTGGCCATCGTCTTGTAGGCGGCTGCCGTGCCAGCACCTACAATGCAGTTCCACTAACAGCCTGCCAAGCCTTAGCAGAATTTATGCTGGATTATATGAAAAATAAATAAACGGAGGAAAATAATCATGAGAATTTTTGTCAGCAATGATATCAGCGAAAAAGGCGTAGCTCTGCTGCGTGAACATTTTGATGTAGATGTAATGCCCAACATGCAGCCTGATGAACTTATAAAAGTTATTAATAAATATGACGGACTCGTCACACGTAGTATGACTAAAGTAACAAAAGAAGTAATTGAAGCATCCACAAAGCTAAAAGTTATTGGTCGTGCCGGGGTAGGTGTTGATAATATTGATATTCCTGCTGCTACTGCTAAAGGTATTGTAGTTTTAAACACACCCGAGGGCAATACAATGGCTGCAACTGAACATACTATAGCTATGATGATGGCTATGACACGTCATATCCCCCAAGCACATCAATCTATTCAAGAAGGCAGGTGGGATCGTAAATCCTTTGATGGCATCCAAGTACAAGGAAAAACTTTAGGAATTATCGGTGTAGGTCGTATCGGCAGCCGAGTTGCTAAACGTATGCAGGCAATGGAAATGACAACAATAGGTTATGACCCTTATATAACAGAAGATAGAGCACATCAGGTTGGTGTGGATTTGGTTGATTTTGATACCTTACTGGCAAAATCTGATTATATAACCATTCACACACCGTTAACTAAAGAAACTGAAAAAATGTTGAATGCTGAAGCTATCGCTAAAATGAAAGACGGTGTACGCATAGTCAATTGTGCTCGTGGTGGCTGCATGGACCCTCAAGCTATTGCCGACGGCTTAAAATCCGGCAAGATTGCAGGAGCAGCTATTGACGTTTATCCTACAGAACCATTAACAAAAGAAAATAATCCTTTTCTTGGTCTGTTTAATGTAGTACAAACTCCACATTTAGGAGCATCTACAATCGAAGCACAAATAGGTGTAGCAGTTGATGTAGCATATGGTGTTATTGATGCATTAGAAGGTCGACCAGTAATGACCGCTGTTAATATGGCGCCTATTCCGAAAAGTGTAGCAGCAGTTATTCAGCCGTACTTCAAACTAGCAGAACGTATGGGTACTGTTGGCATATATCTTGCAGACGGACCAATAAAAAGTGTTGAAGTAGAATATACCGGTGCTTTAGCTGAAACAGAAACACAAGCTCTCACAACTGCCTTCCTAAAAGGATTGCTAAACCCTATTTTGCAGGACAGTGTAAATTTTGTTAATGCCCCCAGCATTGCTAAAAAACGTAATTTAGAAGTTAAAGAAGTTAAAGCAAATAAAGCTGGTTATTTCACTACAGCTATTAATGTACGTATTATCACCGACAAAGGTTCACATAAAATTGAAGGTACTCTGTTTGACGGTAAACAGCCAAAAATTGTCCAAATAGACCAATATCATGTAGATTTCACTCCAAAAGGCTACTTATTATTGGCTCCACATATCAACAAACCTAATATGATAGGACAGATGGCAACAATTTTGGGAAAAGCCGGCATTAATATCAATAGCATGCAGGTAGGCAGTACACCAAAATCCAATACTAATATTATGGCTATAGCAGTCGGAGATGACATTCCCAATGACATCATGCTGCAACTACGCGGTGTTGAAGGCATTCTGGATGTAAAACTTATTAACTGTGAGGGATAAAATGAAAGTTATATTAGTAAGACACGGTGAAACGCAGTGGAATATAGATGGTCGTTATCAAGGGCAAGAAGATACCCTGCTCAGCCAGCGAGGCTTACGCCAAGGATATCTGCTTGCAGAAGGATTAAGGCATATTCCTATTGATATATGTATCTCCAGTCCGCTTAAACGTTCTCTAAAAACCTGTAAACTCTGTGCAGAACTGCATCAACTGTCTGTAACTATTGATGACAGACTTTTAGAAATAAATCATGGAAGTTGGGAAGGGCAACTTGCTCAGGATATTCAAAAACAATACCCTAAAGAATTTTCTCTTTGGCATTCTCAGCCACATTTAGTAAAAATGCCTAATGGAGGTGAAAGTCTAGAAGATGTACGACAACGCGTTCGTGCAGCGTTTAATGACTATACGGTTAAGTATCCTGAAAAAACGATTTTAGTAGCAGCACATGATGCAGTCAATAAAACTATTATCTGCGATATTCTAGGCTTAGGAATGGAACATTTTTGGCAGATTAAGCAGGATAATACATGTATAAACGTCTTAGAGTATAAAAACAACTGTTGGCGTATAGTTTTATTAAATTCAACCAACCATTTAGGTTTTTTATTCAGCGGTATTGAACAGGCTGGATTATAAAATATTTTCATCTGCATATATACCTGACAAAATAAAGCAAAAGCACAACAAAACCATTTACTACCTAAAAGGTATAATGATTTTGTTGTGCTTTTATAAATTTATTCAGGAATAACCCGTTTCCCAAAATTGTCTAGTTAAAATTTTACTTCATCGCCTTATCTGTAACAGCCAAAAGATGCTCCTCGACAGCCAAAGCATTCTGCTGCATAGATATAAGCTCCGCAGTTATCTGTTCATTATAGCTTTCATCTTTAGTTAGTCCTAAATTTATCCGTACATTGTATTCCGCACAGCGTAAAGCAGCACGAGCTAATAATCCACTGCAGGCAGCGTCAGTAATAACTCCTGGATTTCCACAAAGTACCAGCTTATCAGCTATAAGCAATACTTCCATAGCTACGCGTGCTATTTCTAAAGGCACCTCAGCTGCCTGTTTTGCAGCCTTACGCACAGCAGCAGCACGAGTTGCTTTTTCCTCGTCAGTAGCCTTAGGCAACTTATAGCAATTCATAAATTCAGCAAAAACAGCTGCATCACTTTCTACTAACTCCAATAGTTTTACTCGTGCTTCCTCAGCAGCTGATAATAATGCTCTGACTGTTTCTTCCTGCGCTGCAAACTTCTCCTTACCAATTGTTAAATTAGCAACCATAGAAGCAAGTGCCCCTGCAAGTGCTCCCGCAAGTGCAGCAGCACCGCCGCCGCCGGGAACAGGAGCCGAACTCGCTAATTCTGTTAAAAATTCTCTGCTACTTAAATCAGTCAACTTTTTCATATTTACCTCTTAATAAAACTCTCTTAGATAATAATCAACAACTTGTCCGCTGCTCCAAGTAACGCTGAATTTGAACCACAGCAGCATAAGCATCCAATGCTTCTGGCGGCACTAACAACCCTAACGGCACAAACTTACGCCAACCTTTAGGCGGATTTAATCTCCAATAAAGTGAACGAGCTTCCTCTGTGCTATGTGCTTCACCCACCACGCTCACAGAAACAGCAGGCAAAATACTGCGTACAGCAGCAGAAACAGCTTCATGGTTTGTACCATCACCGATAATAACAACTGAAGGTCTATTGTCAATAATAAAACTACGTAGCTCATCAGCAAAACTTGTCATCTGTGCTATATGCAGTTTAATTATTTTTCCCTGTTCATCCACTAATGCCATTCCAGATTTACTTCGTCCTGGATCAATTCCCAGATAACTGTTCTTCAAGAGGCAGCACCTCCAGCTTTACACGAACTGGTCCAGCAGTTGTTATATCTCCCTTAGCATATGCACTCAATATAAATCTGCCTTTTATTTTTCGCATAGCATTAGTTACTTCAATCATGCTAGCAGCATCCATACTGCCAACCTTACCAGTCATAGGATCAGGAAGTACACCTGCCTTAACAGCATTATAATTAACCTGCGAAAGAAAATTCATAATAACAGTTTCATAGTCAAGTGAATTTGTGCTCAAATTATATTGCTCACTGAATATCAAACTGCCATCAGAGTAAATAAACTGATTATCTACCATTTCTATATCACAGACTGCCAATTCACCTACAATTATATTCGCAACAGTGCGAATTCTAAACAGCATATTACCTTTACTTTTATCCAAAGCTTCAAGCGCATTATCTACTGTATTCTTACCAATCCAAATTGCCTGCAGCGACTGCTCTGTCTGCTGTACACCCAAACGCTGCAAAGCTACTTCATTAGCATTTTGCAGCAGCCAATTCATCTGAATTACATTTTCTTCATGTTTCAGACCACCGCGCATTACTCCAGCAAAGACAACTTCGCCAGCACGATAATATACTTGACCCTCGCGCATATTAATAATACCTTTACGCAAAGTTTCTGTGACTTGTTCCAAATCGTTAATTTCATCAGTAAGCTGCAGCTTAGATTGTGTCAAAGAATTAACTTCATTTTTAGCCTGACTATACATACCATTTAACTGAAAAAGCTTTGCTTCCATAGCATCATTTTCAGCAGCAGATTCTTTAATCTTTTCATCAAGCGAAATAATTTTCTGATTCTGCTGTTCCACTTTGCCTTTAAGAGCATCCAACTCAGCAGAAGCAGTTTCTTTTTCTTGATTTAATAAAGTAAGCTCCTGCTGAAGTTTTTCCATGCCAAACAATGCAGTACGTGCACTTTGCGAGGCTCCCGCCATAACACCTATAGTAAGAACAGCAATCATTGTACCACTGAGTACCGTAAGCAAAATAGAAGTATATTTAGGGCGCAGTCCAAATACTGACATTCGTTTTTTACCTATTTTGCTTCCCATTTTATCCGCAATATAAGCAATTAAGCCACCGACAACAGCCATAATAACAATTAATCTTATACCTACCAAGTACTCACCTCCCCAAAATTCTCACAAAAACATCAGACATTCTTCTTCTGCATCAGATAAATACCTGTTGCCAAACAAAGTATATTAGGCAGAGCACACGCCAACAGCGGCGGCATAACTCCTCCTTTACCCAAACCAGTCGTAAATGTCATTACTGCATAATAAATAAAAATAACGATAATGCTTATGCCTAATCCAATAGAAGAACTAGTACGTTGTTTCTGCGTTCCCAAGCAGGCACCAATCATAGCAAAAAAGAAACTTGCTAAAGGAATATTGATACGCATAAAAATTTCACACCATTGACGTGCTGTAGATGAATTCTGTGCTTCCAACATACCTATATATTCACGCAGCTCACGAATGGTCATTTCTTCAGGATCTTTCTGCTCCCAAGAAATCTGCTTAGGAGAAAAATTCAATGGAATAATCTGCTCTTTAAATTTTGCAGTGCTTTGTACACCATCTTCATCATCAAGAGCAAAAACATTACCATTTACAACACGCCAAGTCCCGTTTTCCCAAAAACCCTCTTTTGCTGTCTGAATACGAGAAATCTTTCCCTTATTAAACTCCTCTATAGTAATATCAGTCATCTTACCCTGCTTTTCATCAAATTTATTCGCATAAGTAACACGCTGTGTATCACCGCTGATAGTTTTTATTACAATATGATCCTGCGTTGTCGGTCTAGTATTATGACGTATTTCTTCGCTTAAAATCCTCGAAGCTGTAGCCTTAGATACCGGTACAACTTTTTCTGCCCAAATCATCGAAAACATACTAACAACAAAACCTACAACCAAGACAGGTGCAACAATACGGTAGTAGCTCACTCCACCAGCTTTCATTGCCGTAATTTCACTGGAGCCTGATAACTTGCCAAAAGCCATTAAAGCTGCCAACAGCATAGACATAGGAAAGGTATAGTTGATAACTTCAGGCATATTATACATAAATAAACGAGCTATCGTTTCTATAGGTGCTCCATATTTAGTCATGTATTGCGTAATTTTAAACAGCATCGTACTGGCAATAAAAATACTGGAGAAAGCCGCTATACCGAAAATAAAAGGATACAACAACTCCTTCAATACATAACGGTCTAATAAACGTAATCGCACTTTTCTTCCTCCTACTACATGCTAAAATTATCACCCAGATAGTATTTACGGGCAATAGGATCATTGGCAATTGTTTCACTGTCACCATGCAGTAAAATTTTACCATCAGCTAAAATATATGCTTTATCTACAATACTCAATGTTTCACGTACATTATGGTCAGTTATTAAAATGCCAATCCCCCGCTGAGCCAAATGAGCAATCATTCCCTGAATATCTGCCACAGCAATAGGATCAATACCAGCAAAAGGCTCATCAAGTAAAATAAAGGCTGGATCTGTAGCCAGTGCACGTGCAATTTCTACTCTACGACGTTCACCGCCGGAAAGAGCCTTGCCTTCACTTTTACGTACATGCTCAAGACGAAACTCTTCAATTAGTGCGTTCATCTTTGCAAGGCGCTCATCAGAGTTCAAACCAGTGGTTTCCAAAATAGCCATAATATTATCCTCTACCGTCATTTTACTAAAAATAGAAGCCTCCTGCGGCAGATAACCAATACCCGCACGTGCACGTTCATACATAGGCATTGAAGAAATATCCTTTCCGTCAAGAGTAACCACTCCACTGTTAGGGCGTTCAATACCTACTATCATATAAAATGTTGTTGTCTTACCAGCGCCATTAGGCCCTAAAAGACCTACAACACTGCCTTGTTCAACACTTATACTTACTCCATCAACTACACGACGTGTATTATATACTTTCACCAGATTCTCTGTTCTAATAATCAAGACTGTGTCCTCCGCATCTTAGGCAAGAGCCTTTTCATCAGCAGATTTCTGCTCTTTACCAATAAGTGCAGGCTGTTTTTCCGGAATATAGATAATATTTACATTCCCTTCAGCAACAGCCACATTAGTATTAGTCAAACGCAGCTTATCACCAGAAACACTGTTGCCGTTTTGTTTAGCTTTAGCATTGCCAATCAACTCAATATAACCATTATTATCAGTACGATATACAGCACTGTCAGCGGAAGCTTCAAGATTACGTACAGTACTGTTAATAGTTACTCCACCATAAGCGTTGGCTACACCTTCTGCCATATTATAATCAATCTTAGCTGCATTTACTACACTGCCGTCAGTATCAGTAAGTCTAGCCCAACCACCAGCAGTTTCAGCAAACTGCCGTCCTTTATAATAATCAACTCTCTCTGCACTCAAACTTTTTCCAGCTTTAGTAATTACAGCACCGCCGACAGCAGATAAATCATTTTCATTATGAACAATAAACTCGTTGCAAACAATATGAGCATCATCTCTATCTGCAACAACATTACCTGTCAGTACGCCGCTTTTTGTTTTACTGTTAAAACTTGCATAATCAGCGGTTGCAACACCACCGTCTTGTTTCAATACTACATTACCTTTTGCAAGTGCTTCACCACTTCCAAGATCATATTCCAATTCGTCAGCCTGAACACTGAAATTATCCGGTGCAGCAAATGCTGTAGCCGTTAAATTCATTGCCAATAAAACAGAAGTAACAGCCAATAATAATTTATTTTTATAAGACATCTTATTCGCCACCTTTCTCAACTTTAGCATTTCCTCTAAGCTTTATATGCTGAAAAGCACTCGTAGTCTCTGCACTGTCAGCAACAGCAGTATAATCACCTTGGCGCATCTTAAATTTACCATTTGCTGTTACTAAATTCTTATCCTGATCCCAAACAATCTTATCAGCATAAAGTTCACCGCCAGTATTAAGTATAGCTTTTACGCTTCCCTCCAGCGAAAATTTATTTTTACTTATTTCAGTCATACCCTTATCAGCAGAAATATCTATATAACTGCCATCACTGCGATAAACCTTACCTTTGATTCCATGCAAATAAGCTGTATTATCAGACTTATTACTTACAACCTCAGATACTGAAAACTCCCAAAGAAGTTTTCCATCTTTTTCACGCTTCAAAACGCTGTTTTTTAATGAAGCGTTTATCTGTGCAGTAATACCATCACCCGGCTTTATTGTCACAGGCTTATTGCCACCTAACATAAGCCAAGCGATAATGCCACCGGCAATAAGCAACCCGGTCAGCACAAATAAGATTATCTTATTATTTTTCATCTGCCTGCTTTTCCTCCTCCGGTGGTGTATAAGGTGTATTCCAGCGATGCTGGAACCATAACCAATTATCTGGATATTCCTTGATTATTTTTTCAACCTCTTGTGTCATTTTCAGGGTAACATTATAATCATCCTGCTCTTTATTGCCAGTAAATTCATAGTAAATAGGATCTTTTACAATAGCTGTATGCCCATAACCATCTGGCTTGCGCACAATAAAAATAGGAACTATCGGTGCTTTAAACTTACGGGCAAAATAAGCAGGACCTGCCGGCGTTGAAGCCATCTTCCCAAGAAAAGGTACAAATATACCATCATAACCACCATCTTGGTCAGCAATCAAGCCCAACATTCTGCCCTTTTTCATCGCTCTTGCACAACCGAGAATCTCACTGGTTCCGCGTGAAAAAATTTCCTGCCCTGCACCTTCTCTCAGTTCATTCATAAAATCACTGTAAATACGATTTGGCTGGGGTTTTTCAACCGCACTTAAGGGGAACCCATTCAAAGCAAGTCCTGCCCCCAACCATTCCCAGTTATCCATGTGACAGGCAAGCATCACTGCACCTTTTCCTTCATTTAAGGCATCCCATAAAACTTCTGGTCGATCAAAAGTTACCAATCCACGTATATTATCTTTATTCAAAGCAGGCATATACATAATTTCCATAAAAGTAATTCCCAACTTGACAAATAAAGATTTGATTGTTGCCTGTGCCTGCTCCTTGCTGTACCCTAGACATTCACTAATAGTTTCTTCAGCACGTATTCGCTGTTTCTTTGCTATCCTGTGATATAAGTGACCCACACCCTTCCCAATAACCACGATTGCCCTATACGGCAGCCAAGATATTACGGTACTCATTGTCTTTAATAAATAGTAAAGCCACATTATTGTCTATCTCCTTGTCCAGCATCATAATAGGATTCTGCAATATCCTCCCATTTTCCTTGAGCTGTTAAAATCAATTCTACTGCTTCCCGCACAGCCCCATGACCGCCATCAGCCAATAAATTCCAATCTGCTTTCTCGCTGACAGAACAAACTGCATCATTAGGTGCCAAAGAAAATCCACATCTGCTGAAAGCGGGCAAATCATTAAGATCATCGCCAATATAAGCAACTTCATTAAGTGAAATTTTCAACTTTCGGCAAAGTTCAGACAAGGCTTCTCCCTTGTCACGAATACCCTCCAAGACAAATTTTATTCCCAATTCTTCTGCCCGTCTATGCACAATCTCACTATGACGACCAGTAATTATCGCTACTTCAATACCGCTGCGTAATGCACAGCTGATACCCATACCATCTTTAGCATTAAATCCTTTAAAGATTTCACCATCAGCAGCTATGAAAATAGTTCCATCGGTTAATACCCCATCTACATCAAGTGCTAATAATCTTATTTTAGAAGCTAAAGCATCAATATATCTAAAAAACTCATCCATAGCTTCATCTTCTTCATCTGTTAAAACACTTTCTGCATCTTCTTCAATAATATTTCTTCCATGAAGAATTCCCTGAAACCATTCTTTATCATGTCTGCTCATTATACTACTCCCTGGCGCACCAAATCAGTCATATGCAGCAGACCAATAACTTTATTTTCAGCATCAATTACAGGAAGTACAGTAATTGGTTTCGGTTTATTGCTCTCCATAATATGCAGTGCCTGTGCAGCCAATTTATCTTCAGTTATAGTTTTTGGGTCTCTGGTCATCAAGTCACGTACAGGACTTTGCAGAAAATCTACTCCCTTACTCAAGCCACGGCGAATATCGCCGTCAGTCAATACACCCTGCATAATACCATTAGCATCAACAACAGAAACTGCACCTAAGCCTTTATCGGTAATTATAAACAATGCTTCCTGAACTGTAGTATCTGCCAATACTATAGGATTTTCACTTCCCTTATGCATAATATTGCCTACTGTCAGCAAAAGCTTACGCCCTAAACTGCCTCCTGGATGGAAAATAGCAAACTGACTAGCAGTAAAATTATGCTTTTTCAACAAAGCCAATGCAAGTGCATCGCCATAAGCTAAAGCAGCTGTCGTACTGCTCGTTGGTGCCAAACCTAACGGACATGCTTCTCTGCTTACACCTACATTCAATATAACATCTGCATTTTTACCTAATGTTGAATCAGGATTGCCAACCATAGCTATAACTTTAGCTCCTATACGACGCAGTGACGGAAGAATATTTAAGACTTCACCTGTTTCACCACTGTTAGACAAAGCTATAACTACATCGCTTTCTGTAACCATCCCCAAGTCACCATGAATACCTTCTGCAGGATGTAGATAAAACGAAGGAGTACCTGTACTAGCAAGAGTTGCTGCCATCTTGCGTCCAATAAGACCAGATTTTCCCATACCAGTAATTACAGTACGACCTTCACATTCAAGTATCATTTTTACAGCAGCTGCGAAGTTATCATCAATACGCGGAACAAGCTCTAAAATAGCCTCCGCTTCCATGCGCAGCACTTCACGCGCATGTTCCAGCATTGCCTCCATCTATGTCACCTTACTCTCTCTTAACCACGAACAATTTTATCAATCGCCAACACATCTGTCAGCAACTTTTCCAAATTGTCCAGTTTTACCATATTAGGTCCATCGCTAAGTGCTTCAGCAGGATTATCATGTACCTCTAAAAACAGAGCATCTATGCCTACTGCTGCTGCTGCACGTGCCATATGCGGTACATATTGACTTTGACCACCGCTGGATGTACCTTGACCACCTGGAATCTGTACACTATGTGTAGCATCCATAACTACTGGATAACCAAGTTCC
This sequence comes from uncultured Phascolarctobacterium sp., assembly GCA_964595445.1. Lineage (GTDB taxonomy): Bacteria > Bacillota > Negativicutes > Acidaminococcales > Acidaminococcaceae > Phascolarctobacterium_A. Next base: position 27,426 of record CAZQQK010000002.1, on the reverse strand, counting down.
CGCATAATTGCTAAACCACGCATATCAGTTACCAGTGTATTATAACCAAAGCTTGCTCCTCTCTCTGTCAAAAGCAAATTATTATTACCTGCTTCCTCAACTTTTTTTACAACATTCTTCATATCCCACGGAGCAAGAAATTGTCCTTTTTTAACGTTAACAGTTTTTCCTGTTTTAGCTGCCGCATAAACCAAATCTGTCTGACGGCACAGAAAAGCTGGTATCTGCAAAATATCTGCGACTTCAGCAGCTTTTTCTGCTTGCCAAGGTTCATGAATATCTGTAACAACCGGCACATCCAAATCTTTTCTTATCTGTGCCAAAAGTTTAAGTCCTTCATCTATTCCAGGTCCTCTAAAAGAATTATAGGAAGATCTATTAGCTTTATCAAATGATGCCTTGAATACATAAGGAATACCCAGCTTTTCACAAATAGCTTTAGTACGCTGACCAATCATTAAACTGCGTTCATAACCTTCTAAAACACAAGGCCCAGCCATAAGCATAAGAGGATGACCCTGTCCAACTTTATATTTTCCAACTTTTACAATCTGCATAACCTGCCTCCTGCTTATTTTTTCATTTTAGCAAATAATTCATTCACTGCTGCCAAATCTTCCGGAGTATCAACACCTATACCTTGAAAATCGCTTTCCAAAACTTTAATCTTATAGCCATTCTCTAAAGCTCTAAGCTGCTCCAAACTTTCGGCTCTTTCCAAAGGTGTAGGCTGCAGCGCTGCATATTTCAACAGAAAACTGCGACGATAAGCATATATACCTACGTGTTTATAAACCGCATAATTTTCCGGCTTGTTACGGGGATAAGGCATTAAGCTGCGAGAAAAGTACAGTGCATATCCATTAAGATCTGTAACAACCTTCACCGCCGCTGGATTATCATAATCTTCTTCATTCATGGCTACTTTCAAAGTTGCCATTTGCAGTTCTTCATCATTTTCAAAGCACGCTGCCAAACGATCTATTACTTCTGGAGGAATCATAGGTTCATCACCCTGAACATTGACGATAACGTCAATCTCAGGATAGTTTAATGCTACCTCTGCCAAACGATCAGTTCCGCTTGGATGATCTGGAGAAGTCATCATTGCTTTTCCGCCAAAAGCTATAACTGCCTTTTCAACAAGCTCATTATCAGTTGCTACAACTACTTCATTAGGTACTTTTGCCTGAGTTGCACGTTCATAAACATGCTGAATCATCGGTTTACCGGCAATCAAGGAAAGTGGCTTACCAGGCAAACGAGTAGAAGCATAACGCGCAGGAATAACACACAAAACTTTCATCGTTTATCAAGCTCCTTTTTTATGGCATGGTCAATATATTCTCTGAACTTATCCATCCCCTCAGTGATACATATATCCATGTTCAAAATATATAACGGTATTTCACGAGCAGAATAAATAAATTCTGTAGGAATCTTAACTGCATCCTTAGCAGTAGTAATCATTGCTACAGCCTTAAGACTGCTGGCACGTTCATTAATATACTGCATTTCCAACATTCCATAATCATGATGATCAGGATAGCGAACAGCTTCCATAATATTCAAACCTATACTGGACAATGTCTGTTCAAAAGAAGAAGGATTGCCAATAGCTGAAAAGACCATAACATTTTTCCCCTTCAATTCATCAAGATCTTTAATATTTTCAGAAATTCCTTTATACCAATCTGCAATTTCCACAAAATTTTTCGGATGATGAATACTCTCTACAACAGGTGCCTTATTATTATATTTTGCAATAGTATGACGCAGCTGCATACGACTGAGCTTGCTGCTCTGATCTGTTTTAGTCAGCAAAAACAAATCACCGCGTGCCAAATTCTGCAAAGGTTCTCTAAGTGTTCCGCGCGGCAGAACACTTCCATTGCCAAACATATTTAACGTATCCACAAGCACTACGTCCAAATCGCGTTCTAACTGCCAATGCTGATAACCATCATCCATAATAATTACCTCAGCATTCATTTTTTCTACAGCATAACGCCCTGTCACCGCACGATTTTTACCAATAATAACAGGTATTCCAGGAAGTGTTTTAGCCATCAAATAAGCTTCGTCACCAGCTTCATAAGCAGTCATAAAAATTTTATTACCGTCAGAAACAACTCCTAATTCTTTATCCCAATGAGAACGATAACCACGATTAAGAATAACAACACGATAACCCAAAGCTTTAATAATAGCTGCCATTTTTTGAGCCGTTGGTGTTTTTCCTGTACCACCTACAGTAATGTTACCAATAGAAATAACACAGCAGTCCAGCTTTTCTTTTCGTAAAATTCCCGAATTATACAGAGAAAGCTTACAGCAAACGCCAAATTCATACAAATAAGACATTCCTCTCAGCAAAGCTAAAAGCAACCATCCCATAAACGGAGTATCAGGACCGTAAGCCACCTGCATAATATATTGAATCACAGCATCTCCATGGCGCAAGCGTGCCCCGCCTTCATCAGTCAAATTGCGTGTATTGATAGGATATTTTTTATATTCATGTGCTGGTACAGCAGTAAGTTCAAGTAATTCCTTAAGATAACGAATACTGCGTACATCCGCACCGCGATTTTCTTTTATTACCTGTAACGAAGCTGTGCCCATCTGCACTCTGCGCTCATCGTTTTTAATGATATCCAGCATTTCAGCTGTCAGTTCAGCAGTGCTGTTTACCATTTTGCACGCTTTAACCTTACTTAAAAGTGCATAAGAATCCTTAAAATTCTGCATACTGGGCCCAACAATAATAGGTTTGGCATGAGCAGCAGGTTCGAGCACGTTATGTCCGCCTGTATTACTGAAAGAACCACCGACAAAAACCACATCACCTACTGCATAAATACGCCCCAATTCACCTATTGTGTCAATAATAAGCAATGGATATTCTTTACGCAGTTCTTCCTGCTCCAACATTTTAGAACGGAAACCTGTTTCATAGCCATAATGACTTGCAAGTTTAGCAATTTCTTCAGCTCGAGCAGTTTTACGTGGAGCAATCACCAGTCTTGCCTGAGGATATTCCCTGCGAATGTTTTTGAAAGCTTCCAGTAATATTTTTTCTTCTCCAGGATGTGTAGACCCTGCAACAATTACTGGATAGTCATTAGCTAAACCTAATTCTAACCGATATTTTGCTAAATCTTCAGGCGTAACTTCAGCATAAGTCTGATCAAACTTTGTATTACCAGTAACAAAAATTTTACTTCTGTCTGCACCAAGATGTGCAATATAATCAGCATCAATACTAGACTGCATGCAGAAACGAGTTACTGTATTAAGCATATCATCCCATATACCGTAAAGATATCTATAATTTTTCACAGACTTTTCCGAAATACGTCCATTTACCATCATTACAGGAATATGACGTTCACGACTTGCGCGCAAAAAATTAGGCCAAAGTTCTGTTTCCACTGGCATAAAAACTCCTGGATGAATACGTTTAACCAAGGATTCTGCCACAAACGGCAAATCTAAAGGAAAATAAATAATCGCATCTGCTTCAGGAATAATCTGTTTAGCCATATTATAGCCGCCTACAGTAAATGCAGATACCAATATCGGTCTTTCCGGCATTTCCTTACGTATTTGCTTAACCAAAGGACTGGTTGCTACAATTTCACCAACAGAAGCTCCATGAATCCAAATACAGTCCTTTCTCATAACCTTGGCAATTTCTTTTTCATCTACACAACCTAAACTCTGTTTAAAACGCAGGCCAAAGCCTTTTTCTGTAAACAGGCGATATGTATAGTATGGAATAATAAAAATCACCAATACTATTAAAATAAGAATATTATACAAAATATACATGCATTAACCTCTTTTCGCCTTATTTGGCTTCTTTTCCACGATACTGAATTTTATATAGATGTGCATACAAACCATCAGCAGCCATCAATTCGTCATGATTTCCCTGCTCTACTAATCTGCCTTTTTCCAATACCATAATTTTATCAGCATTTTTAATTGTGGAAAGTCTATGAGCAATAACAAAGGAGGTACGTCCTACCATCAAACGATTCAGAGCCTCCTGTACAACACGTTCACTTTCAGTATCCAGAGCAGATGTTGCTTCATCCAAAATAAGAATTTGAGGATTTTTAAGTATTGCCCGGGAAATAGAAATACGCTGACGCTGTCCACCAGAAATATTTACGCCTCTGTCACCAAGCATAGTATTATAACCATCTGGCAATCCCATAATAAAGTCATGTGCATTGGCAGCTTTTGCTGCTGCTTCAACTTCTTCAGGAGTAGCATCCAAACGTCCATAAAGAATATTATCATAAACTGTACCATTAAAAAGTACTGTTTCCTGCGGCACAATACCAACCTGCTCACGCAAAGAATTCAAGGTAACATTTCTAATATCATGTCCGTCAATAGTAATACTTCCGTCAGTAACATCATAAAAACGAGGCAGTAAGCTTGCAACAGTAGATTTTCCGGCACCAGAAGGTCCAACAAATGCAATTACTTCTCCAGGTTTTACATCAAAAGAAATATTATTTAAAACTTCTTCACCAGAATTATAAGCAAAGGAAACATTTTTAAACTGTACATCACCTTTTACTGGAGGTAAAACTTTAGCATCAGGGGCATCCTTAATTCTCTCAGGCAAATCTAATACGCCGAAAACACGCTGTGCAGCAGCCAAAGCTTTCTGAATGTTGCCTATTACACGGCTTAAACGTTTAATAGGATTAGAAATATTAACAGCATATGTCAAAAATGCAACCAAAGAACCTGCAGTAATAGTTCCGTCTATAACACTATTGCCGCCATACCACAAAATAATAGATACACCTACAGCTGCCACAAATTCGATAGTCGGTGTTAGCGTAGATGAAAGCTGTGCATATTTCATATTAGCATGAAAATTATTTATATTCTCTTTGTTAAAACGTTCAATTTCATAGCCTTCACGCACAAAAGATTTAATTACTCGCGGTGAAGAAGCAACTTCCTGCAATACCGACGTAATATCTGCCGTAGCTTCCTGAATACGACTGCCTGATTTACGAATCCGCTTGCCAAAAGTGTCAATAAACCACAATACTATAGGGAATGTAGAAAAAGTTACTAAAAATAATTTCCAATCCAAATAAAGCATCATAACAATGGATGCTATAAGAATAACACTTTCAGTAATCATCTCTACTACATTATCAACCATCGCTGACTGTAAAGCACCTACGTCATTGGTAACATAACTCATGATTGTACCAGTTTTATGTTTGTCATAAAAGCTAAGGCTGAGTCGCTGTAATTTTTCAAATACAGCTCTGCGGATATCTATAATTACTCGCTGTCCTACATAATTCATCAAATAACTTTGTCCATAATAAGCAATACCGCGAATAACAAATACAACTATAATACTGATAACTATATAGTTAAGCATTACAGTATCTTTTTCACTTAAAACTTGGTCTACCATATCTTTGATAACAAATGGCAGATAAGCAGTACCTCCAGCAGCAATAACTGTACAGATACCAGCAAGAATGCCCCGCTTTATATAAGGTTTTACATATTTTAATGCACGAAGATATAAATTCATCTTTTCTCCTCAGCTATCTTTAGAATTAATTCTGCTACACGTTTCACAGCTCCTGGTTCACCTAATCTCTGCTTCATATAAAGCAAATCTTCTTTAAGCTGTTTCTGCCGCTCTGGTTGAAGCAGTGCAACTGCTGCTGCAGCTAATTTTTCAGGGGTGAAATCTTCTTGCAGCAGCTCCGGCATAATAGTTTTGCCTGCAACAATATTCGGCAGACCTATATTAGGAATATTTATAACAAGACGAGCAATAAAAGCATTCAACGCCGATGTTTTATATACTATAACACTGCCAAGTCCACACAGAGCTGCTTCCAACGTAACAGTACCGCTGGTAGCTAATGCCAAATCAGCCACACTGAACAAATCATAATTGTTACCCTCAGTAATTTTTACATCCAACCCAGAAACAGCAATTTTTTCCTCTAACATTGAAAGTGGAATCGTACCTGCACGAGGCATAACAAACTGTACATCAGGGAACTTTTTCTTTAACTCCTTAGCTCCCAAAAGCAAAGTAGGCAGCATTTTTTCTATCTCCATAAGCCTACTGCCAGGCATCAACAAGATAAGCTTTTTATCAGGCTGTTTACCTATCCATACTTCTGCTTCACTGCGGGTCATAGACGGATGAACAATATCCAGCAAAGGGTGTCCGACAAATTCTACCGGGGCTCCAGCTTCTTTATAAACATCGTATTCAAACGGAAAAATGCAGGCAACCTTATTTACAAGCTTTGCCACGTTCTTCGCACGTCCCTTATTCCAAGCCCAAGCAGATGGGGCAATATAAGACACAACAGGTATCCCCTTATCATGCGCCAGTTTAGCTAATTTCATATTAAATCCCGGATAATCAACAATCACTAAGCAATCAGGTCTGCGTTCATCCATAATACGTGCAAAATCGGCACGCAGGCGAAATAAATCTGGTAATTTGCGAATAACTTCAACAAAGCCCATTACTCCATGATCTTTAATATCCCACAACACTTCTCCTCCAGCTGCACGCAGAGCGTCACCACCCATACCAAAGACCTCAGTGTCACTATCTATTTTTTTTATAGCGGCCGTAACAGCAGCTGCATGTATATCCCCAGATGCTTCTCCGGCAGATATTAAAATTCTTGCCATAATATCTCCTTAATTTTACCTACATATATTCAGTTTATATTATAACACAAAAAGCGGCTGACATAAGCTGTCAACCGCTAATAAATACGAAATTTTTACGATATTTATTTAACAAGAATGGTTATATCATGTTCATCTGCCAGAGCAATAGTTTTTTCACGCTCCGTAATAAGTGTGTTTCCTGCTTCAATAACAATTCCAGTAGCACCTGCATAAATCATTGATTCAAGAGTTTTTGTTCCAAATCCCGGTATATCAAACCGTTGATCCTGCGCCGGTTTAGCAGCCTTTGCTACAATAACGCCGCCCTTACCTAAATAACCGCCTCGCAGGATGCAGGCATCTGTACCTTCAATAGCCTCTACAGCCATCACCGCACGATTTTTAACAACAACCGTCTGTCCTATATCCAACCCACCAATAGCTTTAGCCATTTCAAAACCAAATTCCATATCCGCTAATTCTGCTTCAGTAGGTTTACGCTTAGTCAAAACGCCAGGTTTGGGCAAAAGCGGCTTTATGAACAATGTTTGATCCATGACCTCTATGCCTTCGCTTTCCAGCTCTTTAACAATAGCATTCATTATAGTATCATCTTTACGGTCTGGAACTGTTGCTAAAATTTTAATTGCCCGCAAATCTGGAACAATAGCACCAGCCTTATATAATACTTCTTTTGTCACCTTACCAATCATGGTAACTTTAGTAACCTTATTTTTTTTCAGTACAGATATAATCTTACCTATTTTTCCGATATTGATATCATAATAAACATCTGCACTTGCTGGTAATTCCTCGTCAATACCAGGAACAACACCTACAGCAACAACCTGATATCCCTGTGCTTTAGCAGAACGTGCTACATCTACCGGCAAATGTCCTACGCCTGAAAGTACACCCAATACTTCCATAACATCAGCCTCTGCGAGTACGAATAATACCGCGCTCTACATTACGCAGGAACCGCAGTAAATGCTCTATAGGCTCGCAGCTGTTCAGCTCCTGTTCCATTGTACTGATAGCCTCCTGCAAAGGCAAACCGCTGCGATAAAGTATACGAAATGCTTTTTTCAGCTCACTGCGTTCCTCTACCGGCATACCTGCACGTGACAAACCAACACTGTTTAAGCCAGATACGAAAGCTGGATCGCCAGCGCAAATCATAAACGGAGGAATATCCTGATTTACACGTGCCATGCCACCAATCATAACATTACGTCCAATTTTGCAGAACTGATGAATGGCAGATAAACCACCAATAACCGCTCTATCTTCAACAATGACATGACCAGCCAAGGTTGCTACGTTAGACATAATAACATTATTGCCCACAATACAGTTATGAGCAACGTGCGTATAAGCCATCATTAAAATATTATTTCCTATACGCGTTTCATTTCCTTCCCCTACAGCTCTGTTTACTGTACAACATTCGCGGAAAGTTCCACCATCACCAATAACAGTAGTTGTCTTTTCTCCTACAAACTTTAAATCCTGAGGAGCTGCACCAATAGAACAGCCAGGAAAAAACTTACAGTTTTTACCAACTTTAGTATATGGATGAATAGTTACATGAGCACCTACAACACAGCCATCACCAACTTCTGTGTTTTCATCAATCACAGCATAAGGTCCAACAGTAACATCCTTGCCTATTACAGCATTTGGATGAATAACCGCTGTTGGATGAATGCCGCTGGACGGCATTATAATTGAAGACATTATTTTCACTCCCCAAGTTAAGATATTAATCAAGCAATTAAATACAAATATAATATTATAATCAACATGACAAGCTTATTTTTGTCCTGCTGAAAATCATCTTTAAATGAAATTAAGCTGAAATTAAACTGTTTTTCTTTGTTTTACTGCTATTTACAGCTTTTTATACTTTTCGCTGATTAATTCTCTTTCGGCTCCATAATAGCAAATGTACAATCACATTCACAGGCAATCTTACCATCAACTCTGCCTTCACAATGAATAATCCCCATATTTGCACGCATAATCTTTGTAACTTCAGCAGTAGTAACTACCTGATCTCCAGGAACAACCTGTTTGCGAAAACGTACATTATCAATTTTAGCAAAAACAGCAATCTTTCCACGATTCTCTTCCGGATACAGCATAGCAACACCGCCAACCTGAGCCATAGCCTCTATAAGCAAAACACCAGGCATAATAGGATCATTAGGGAAATGACCCAAAAACTGCATTTCATTAGCAGTTATATTTTTAATACCAACAGCACGTTTCATAGGCTCAATTTCCAAAATACGGTCTACCAGCAACATAGGGTAACGATGCGGCAGGATCTTTTTAATTTCATTGATATCTAGAACTGTCATAATTTACTCCTCCTTTGTTCTATAGGCTTGAATCTTCTTTGCCAACTGAGAATTAAAGGCATGTCCCGTTTTTACAGCAATTATATGCGCCTTAATAGGACCTAATAAATAAAAATCGCCAATCGCATCAAGAATTTTATGCCTGATAAGCTCATTGTCAAAACGCGGTACAGAAAGGATTTTTTCCTCATCAAAAACCACTACATTTTCCAAAGAACCTCCAAGTCCAAGTCCTAACTTCCGCAGCATTTCCAATTCAGAAGTAAACGCTACAGTTCTGGCAGACATTATTTCCTTTTTAAAGCTTTCTTTATCCAGAAGAATATCAAAATACTGGGTTCCCAGCATTGGATGACTATTAATTGAGGTAAACGAAATTCTGTATCCATCATACGGCAGAATAACTATATATCTATCCCCATCATATACAGAAAAAGCTTTATCTACAACATAAACTTTACGTTCTGCTTCTTGTGCAACAGGTTCAGCCTGTTCAATAAGTTCGCAAAAAACCTTCGCACTGCCGTCAGTTACAGGCGGCTCTGGTGAAGACATTTCTATACGAATATTATCAATAGCCATCATGGAAAGTGCTCCCATGAGATGTTCTACTGTAAATACCTCTGCACCATTTTCACTCAAGGTGGTTGCTTTAACAGTAGAACTTACATTCTCTGCCAAAGCTCTAATTTCCGGTTTACCAGGTAAATCTGTACGGACAAAAACAATACCAGTATTTACCTCAGCAGGTTTCAATGTCATTAATACATCCTTGCCAGAATGCAGTCCAATACCGGAATAGGAAATTTCCTTAGCAATGGTATGCTGGAAATTCTTTATTTGCTCGGTCATTTTGCTACTCCTTTATTTTCTATTTTTCTTGCCAAAGCGTTCTCTGCCATCTTTCCAACGATCATGAACCCAAAACCACATTTCAGGATGTGCAATAATTTCATGTTCTAAAATAGTTACAAGATCTCTAGTTACCACATAAAAATCCTGTTCTTTATTTTTTGTTCTAGGTGTATAAAGAGGCGGATAAATTTTTGCTGTACAACTGCCATCATCATTGTTATGCAAAAAAATCGGCAAAATCGGTGAACCGTAAATTCTCGATAACGCTGCCGGTCCCAACGGAATAACTGAATCCTTACCAAAAAGATCTATTTTTACTCCATCATCGTTCGTATCCTGATCAAACAATACTCCTAAAAGATTTTTTTCTCTAAGCATACGGCTGATTGCCAACAAACCATGCTCACCACGATTATAGGTAACACGCTGTCCCACCATTTGCCGAAATTCATTAATGAGTTTATCCATATGACTGTTATTTTGCTTGCGGGTAATCGAAAGCATCGGATAACCATGCAAAGCTACCGTAGCACCCAACAGCTCCCAATTTCCATAATGCCCCGTAGCCATAATAACACCTTTTCCCTGAGCATAGGCTTGCTCAAGATATTCAAGACCTTCTACTTTTACTTTTTTTTCTATATTAGTATTATTCAGCAGCGGAAAACGCATAACCTCTACAACCATACGTCCAAAGCGGTGCAGACTATCAGCAGCAATCTGCTGTGCTCGTTCATTACTTACGCCCAAGCATTCACGAATATTAGCTTCTGCCATCTGCATACGCCAGCGCGGCACTACCATCACAGCTATACTGCCCAAAAAATGAGCAGTAAGTTTACGCAGCCACAATGGGGCAATACACATAAACTTGCTGAAAAGCTTAACAATATAGTAGCCTAACAAATAGACACCACCTTACTTTTTAAGTTCTGCTAACTCCTTTTCCAAAGCTTTTAGACGTTTTAAAACATCTCCAACCTTGCGAACATTAGCCTCCTGACGCAGCCATTCTTTCATCGGCATAGCAGGGAAACCACCCATAACAGAGTTATCAGGCACATTATTAGTAATACCAGTTTTGCCGCCAAATACACAATTGTTGCCAATATTAATATGTCCAACAGTGCCAACCTGACCAGCAAAAGTTACATTATTACCAACTGTTACACTGCCGGAAATGCCTACATGTGCAACCACCAAGCAGTTTTCACCTAAAATATCATTATGTCCCAAATGTACCAAATTATCAATCTTAGTTCCCTTGCCGACAATAGTGCTGTCAACGGTAGCACGATCAATACAAGTATTGCTGCCTATTTCAACGTCATCTTGAAGCACTACATTTCCTGTCTGCAAAACTTTGCTGTGCTTAGCGTTCTGCGTAATATAGCCAAACCCATCACCGCCTATAACAGAGCCTGACTGCAAAATAACTCGATCACCAAGGACACAGTCCTCACGTACTGTAGTATTAGGATAAAGAGTGCAGTCCTTACCAATTTTTACACGTCTGCCAATATAAGTATGCGGATAAATAACGCAGCCATCACCAATTTCAGCATCATCTTCAATTACTGCAAAAGGCTGAACAGCAACATTCGCACCAATTTTAGCCTTTTTCGACACATAGGCATAAGGACTGATAACACGCTCTACTTCTTCCTGCGGACGGAACAGTTCCAACAAAGCAGCGAACGCAGCACGCGGATTTTCCACACGAATAACAGGACGACCATCAAGTTCAGGATCTTCCGGACTAAGAACCATGACGCCTGCTTTGCTCAAATGACAGTGTTCCACATGCGGCGGAACCGCAAAAGAAATATCATGCGCTCCTGCTTCTACAAGACCATTGACACCAGTAATTTTCAGATTGGGGTTATCATGCTCTACTGTGCCCTTTAAAAAATCAGCTAACTCTTGTACACTCTTCTCCATTTCATACCTCCATCAATCACAGCTTAACTGCTTATGCAAAAAAGCGGACGGACTCTCCGCCCGCTTCAGGGTGCTGCTTATTGCATTTTTGCAACCACATCACTGGTAACATCTGTACCGCCTTGCGGAACTGCACGTTTATCTAAAATTGCTCCCAGATTTTTTTCTTTAGCAACTTGACTCAGTGCATTATCAAGACTTGCTTTCAACTTATTTTGTGCTTCGCTTTGGATTAACTTAGCTTTTGCAGCATAATCCTCAGCAACCTTTCGTGCATCATCACCTGTTTTGCCTTCTAAATCTTTATCCATTTGAGCTTTCAGCTCCGTCATATGCTTGGTAACATCTTCCTGAGTAGTTTTTACGATAGGTGCTTCCTGCTCCAGCTTAGGCATATCTACAGTACCAAATTCAGCACTGCGTCCACAGCCAAAACTGAACATAGCTGCAGCAATCATTAGACCAGCAAATATTTTTTTCATAATCAATTAAACCTCACTTATTTTTATCTTTTTTAAGTTCTGAACAATGTCAGCAGTAATATCCTCAGCTTTAATATTCACTTGATACTGTTTAAAAACAACAGTATAGCCACGCTCATGAGCCAGTCTTACTGCTTGACTTTCAATATCCTGATGTATCTTCTTTTTCAGAGTATCATTCTTTTCCTGCTGCTTATCAATCTCTCTGTCCATAATACTAAGAGCATTGCTTAACGCCTTGGGAGCAGTACTTAAAAGCTTGGCATCACGTTCTTCAGAAGCCTGCATTTCCTTTCGCATCTCAGCATGATATTTAGCGGCAGCATCACGCATTCTCTGCTCTGCCTCAGCCTTATACGGAAGTACTTTTATCTCTACAAGTTTTCGTTTCTCTGCCTGTAACTGAGTAATTTTTGTACCACGTTCATGCTGAACCTGTCTTAGTTCTGCTTCCAAAGCCTTGCGTTCATCAGGCTTTATTTCTACAGATTCCAAACGTGCACGCAGATTAAAAATTTTCAGCTTAAAGGAGTCTTCTACTGCTTTTCGCTGCGAAGACAACTGTGCATCTGCCTCAGCCTCTGCTTGTGCAAACACCTTTTGCAGCTTTATATTCTCACGCTCACGCTGTTCCACCATACGTGTGTTAAAATCTGCATCTAGATAACTTTGCTGACTGAGCTGCCGCAAAGCACGCAGCTTGCTTAAGCTGCTAAACTGTGCTTTAGACATGAGTTCCTGTTGTTTACGTTTGAGCAGTAAATCCTTTAGAATCTTTTCTCCCTGTTCCAGCTTAGTAAAATCCGGATGTTCCGCTGCTGCCTTTTCCCAATTTATAACAGCAATATTTTCCTGCTGCCCCTGAATACTAGTACTACATGCCGAAATCAGCAGAGCCGCGGCTATAACAACCCCTATTTTCTCCAGCTTTTTCCTGATCATGTAAACCTCCCGGCACAACATATATTTTTACTATGTACCTGTTTATGACAACTTAATGCAAGAATCTTAGCAGCTCTTATTTAACAGCTTGTAGAGATTTTGCAGCTTCATCAGTAATATCAACACCGCCAAAAACAACTGTACTCTTATCTACCACTACAACAAGCCCTTTTTTATCAGCAACCTTTTTGATAGCTTCTTCAATTTTTTTCAAAACAGGTTCCATTAATTCTTTCTGTTTATTTGCCAAGCGTTCCTGAGTCTGAGCATAATATTTACCCTTTTCAGCCTCATTCATGCTTTTGCTTTTTTCATCAAAGTCCGCCTTTGCTGCTTCAATTTCTTTTTGCATAGCTTCGTCAACAGCCTTTAAATCAGGACTTTGTGCTACCAACATCTGATAGTTTACCACACCAATAGCAGATTCCACTGATGCTGCCGAAGCAGATTTACCAAAACCGCTTTGTGTAACAGATAAAGCAAAGCAGCCAAGTACAAAAATCGTTGCAACAAATAATGATATCAGCTTAACATTTTTAGGATTACGCAATTGCTGCATCATAATTAAAATCCCTACTTTCTTTTTATATCAGACTACCCAACAGTCTTACAGTAATATATCTTATTATATCAGTCTAATGCTTTACTTTCAAGAATCGTCACAGATTTCCTATAATCCGCAAATAAAATTCGTCACCGCCATAAACATATTCCGCACTCAAAAATTCATGAACACGATAACGTATTCCAAACTCATTTCTATCATCACCAGAAAAATGCTCCGCGCGCAGACGCCACTTAGGACTCAGTTTATATTCCAGCCTATAATCATTATCGCCTATAGGCATACGCCTTATATAACTCCAACTGCTCTTACCCCAGTATCGTGCATAACCTAAGCCAAAATTCCATTGCACATCGTCCAAAATAATCTCTGCTTCACCAAAAACTTCATCTCTTGGCGAAATAAACTTGCCGATATGTGCCTTTCCTGAAAGATTATCCGTATCTCGTCCTATATCACCATAACCTTCAAACCAAATTTTATAATCATCAGAATCTATAGTAATATCTATACTTAAATCAGCTCCGGGAATAATTTTTACCACAGGCTGTAATTTATATTTTTGTACGTCAAACTCTGCCAAAAGTTTTTTCTGCAGCAATTGCTCCAGTTCCGCACGATGTCGCTGTACATAAGCAACAGGAAGTCCGCGCAGTTTATCACATTCCGCTTCATATTTATATTTAAGCTGTAAAAGCAGAATATTTGGTATAGCCTCACTGTGCAGCTCATAATCTATCGCTCCTACTAACTGCCCCACAGGATAAATTACAACCTGCACTACTGTATGACCGTTTTCCTGCAGCACATCTACCGCTGCTTTAAACTCTGGAAGCTGTTCCTGCATTTGTCTACGTACCATTTTGCGCAAAACGCCTTCTGCCCAGTCACCAGCCTCTGTTGAAGCACCGCTTATAGTCTGTGCCAACTGCATTTTCAGCTCTGGAATTCGCTGCTGCAACAAAGCTGCGGTCTGCGGCTCTACTCCGGAAAACTGCACATCAATTTCCGGCTGTGCAATTACTCCGCTCCAAGGGCGTGCATAAAGACGAATATTGGTAATCTCACCAACATTCATTACAGCCTCTGTAAGTTCATAACCAGTAAAAACACGATCTCCTATTTCTGTAAACAAATGCAGATATTCGCTTTCCGCAGTTTTTACAGTATCTGTATCCTTATCTGACAGAAGCTGTTCAGCGACCACCTGCATACTGCTGCTCATTTTTTGCAGAAGTACGTCACTAGTACCACCGTTAGTATCAACAACCTGCACATTGACCTTTTCAATTGGGGCAGAAAAAGCTTGCTGCAATGGCAAAATGCTTGTCATTGCAGCAAACAAAAAGATTATATTCAGCCTCATCGCCTAATCATGCTCCATTAAATCAGAACTGACCGCCAAAGCTAAAGTGGAATTTACCGCCGTCTTCACCATAACCATAATCCAACTTAACAGGACCAAGCGGTGAATTAATACGTAAACCTGCACCATAACTGTTCTTTATCAAACCAAGATCGAAATGATCTTCATGGCGTTTATCCCAAGCATAACCATTATCAGTGAAAAGTACACCCTGTACTTTTTTAACAATGGGGAAGCGATATTCAAGTGTAGCTTTCAGCATACTGTTGCCACGGAACTGATCATCCTCGTAACCGCGCAGAGTATCACTGCCGCCCATAGTAAAGCGTTGGCTAAGAGGCATACTGCCGCTTGCATAACCAGCACCAAGGTTCAAAGCCCAAACGCTTTCGCCGCCTGCACGATAGTAATAACGCCAGTCAGCAGTCCATTTGGTAAAGTCAAAATCGCCGCCTAAGCCGCCTGCCCATTCCACACTGTAACCCATGCGTTTGCCTTCATGCGGATCAAAAACATTATCGCGGGAATCATACACACGGCCTAAAGTGATACTGCGTGTTGTACCAAAGTTTTCCTTACGACGGTCATGGAAATCTGACGGCATCCATGAATCATCGTATTTGCCGCTTTGATTAAATTGAGGTTCATAATATTGGTCGCTGTCGCCTTCATAACCGTCAGCTTCGCCGCGATAAATATCATCACGGTTTTTAATAGTAATATAGTTGCTGATAAATTCATTATTGGTTTTACGGCTGAAAGTCAGTTCCTGACCACGGCGTTTTTTATCGTAACGAGCAATTTCATTACCATCAATGTTGTAGTCAGCATATTCATTGGTAATATCATAAAGATTCAGGGTTGCACTTGTTTCCTTGCTGTCAATCCAAGGGCGGGTATAGCTAAAGTCATAGTTCTTATTATCTTCACCGCCAAATTCCCAACGGATATTAATTTTATCACCAATACCGCGGAAGTTTTTATCACCAATAGAAATCATGCCAACAAAGCCGTCTGCATTGCTGTAACCTGCACCAATACCAAAAGTACCAGTATTCATTTCAATAACGCTGATTTCTACTTCTACTGCATTCGGTTCACGACCAGGGTTCAGCTTAATGTTTACATCTTCAAAATAGCCAAGATTATAGACACGCTGCATACTGCGGCGTGCTGCTCTGGCATTAAAAGGCTGTCCTTTTTTCAGTTTCATCTCACGAGTGATAACATAGTCTTTAGTCTTAACATTCCCCTTAACTTTGAAGTCTTCCACAATGCCTTCATTAACAGCAACTTTTAAAGTACCATCCTTTTCCATATGCACATCGCTTACACGTGCCAGGATATAACCATTGGAACGGTATTCCTCCTCCAGTTTCTGTACACATTTATTAATAGCCTTCAAATTTGCAGTTTTACCAGGCTGTAAGTCAAAAAAACCTTCTGCTTTTTTGGCATTAAGCACAGTGTTGCCTGAAATATCAACTTTCTGATAAACAGGATTTTCCATAACATGGTAAATTATCTGCACACCCTCAGGTACAAGCTTAAATTCCGGACGCAGGTCATAGAACCAGCCCAAATCATAAACAGCACTTAAATCTTCAGATAAAGCAGCCTCTGAAAACTGCATACCAGGCTTAGTTTTCAAAGCAGCAAGAATATCTGCTTCAGGAACACTCGTATTTCCTTCAACAATCTGCTTGGTAATAGTTTTCCCTATATAAGGAGCCATTGGATCTTCTTTTGGCTCCTGTACATTCTGTGCAACTACTTTTTCAGCAGAAACTGTACTTGCCTGATTTTCTTCAGCATAGACAGGTGCTGCTAACAGCATTGCTGCTAAACCAACTGTCAAAGGCTGCCACAAACTTCTCTTTTTCAATGAGTATTCCTCCTTACGATTCAATTAGAATTGCTCAATTCCACTCGTGCCGACTGTACTAACTTGTACATATCAGCTTTTGATATGGTAATACGGTCAGCAGCAGTTTCCTGTTTCTGTACCGGTATATCATGCTTTACTGTTTCTGCATTTATTTCAGCAGAAAGAGATTGCTCTTCAGCGGCTGTATTTATAATATCCTGCCTAACAGGCTCAGATACTTTTACAGCAGCAGTCACTGGAACAGGCGATACCTGATACACTTTAGTGCGGTAATGATCTTTCGCACAAAGCCAGCCGCCAACACCTGCTAAAATTAAAAGTATCGCTGCACAGCCTGCCAAAAGCTGGCGATTCCAATTCCAAGGGCAGTCTTTTTTTCGACGCAGATTTTTAAGCTCTGCCTCAGCCAACATCAAATCAAGCTCGCCACGTATATCCTTATTATCCATAAAGCTCTGCTCTGCCTTTTCTAAACTGCTCTTTATACAGCGTATGCGACGGAACAATGTGTGACTTGACTGCGCCATGCTTCTACCCCTTTCTGTACATAATTATTAAAAATAACTATGTCTTATATAATCATCTGCCACACAAGTTTTTCACAAGGCATGTTTAATGATTATATCAGATTTAGTAAAGATAACGATTGTTTTCACGCTTTTTCGTTATTATTCAACATATATACTTTAATGTAAAAACTATCCTTTGTTAAAGTCATGAATAAAACGAGACAACATACCTCTGATACGCCTTACTCCCTGCTTCTGCAAACGATAGACGTGTCCAAGGCTAACATCTATAGTATCAGCAACAGCCTGTGCTGTACGCTCCTCCAAATACATTCCCTGCAAAACCTGCTGTTCCTTACGCGGCAGACGTTCCATAGCCTGAGCCACTTTTTCTTTCAGCAAATTCTGCTCAGTAAGCTCAGTTGGAGAAGCATCTGCCGAAGGCAGAGCTTCACTCAAAGTAAAACCCTGTGATAATTCGCTGTCTAAATACAACAACCCTTTTACAGATGTCCGCTTTAAATAGTCCAGCATACTTCCTTTAATACGATAGGAGGCAAACAGACTGAAAGCAACCTGCCTTTTATAATCATATGTTTCTGCTGCTTCTAAAAGTCCCACCATACCCTCTTGGATTAATTCCATAGTTTCTGCTTCCGGCAGTTTAAAACTGACCGCAATTTTAAACACCAAAGGCTGATATGCTGTCATCAAATGCTGATGTGCATTCATATCACCAGCGGCAGCACGTATCCATAAAATATGTTCTTCTTCTGGAGTCAGCAACGAAGTCTTTTTTATTTCTTCCAGGTAATTTTTCAGCATGTTTTCACCTCCTTTCTAATAATACAACAGCAGTGATTATTATACACATCCACTGTTTTTAAAAAGTTATCTTGTATTCCAACCCATACCAATCTTCCGCTTTCTTTGATAAATCATAACTGCGGGAATAAGTAACATTCATATGTCTGCCAATATCATATTGTCCAAAATAACTTCTGTCAACAGCATCAAAACTTGTAGTATAACCAAGCATAAAATTATTATTCAGATATTTGCTTACTAGTACATTATACTGGTTTCGTTCATCTGACGTCAACTCCCTATTATGATCACGAGTTCCCTCAAAACCTATACCTGAACGAACCTTACCAGTATAGATACGGAACTGGTCAAGACCAAGTGTCTGTTTAATCAGCATTTCCACGTCACCCAATACTGTCATCTGCAAACCTACGGTCATCAAATTAGTCATATCTTCACTGGTAACTTCATTGCTGCCGCCGCTTTCACGCTGCAAAGTCAGCATACGTATAATTGTATTCTGCGTCAGAGGAGGATTACTTGTCAGCTGTAAATCCATTTCAGTTACCGGGCCGTTAATCTTCATAAATATGTTGTACCGGCTGAAACGTGCCGTACTGTCCATATTAACATTAGGCAGGAAAGTTCCAGGTTCTACCCAAACTAAATTAGCATTATTGAGTTTAAAATCTGTACGCAGATACGTTATCTTTCCTTTATCAGCTCTGATATTGCCCTCAATATTAGGGAAAACAGTACTGCCTTTAATATGAATCCCCCCACTGAGCCAAATATCATAAAGATAACTATTATACATATGTATCTTAGGGCCCAGTTCAATTTTCATATCTAAGCCGATATTAGTTTCACCTTCACCAAATTCTGGTACAGTCGGCATATTTACAAGCACATCATCAAGGCGCAGACTGCCCTTAACCAGCGGACGATATTCAACTTTAGTTTCAGAGTTGTTTTGCGTCTTTCGGAAATCACGATATTTTTGAGGCTCTATTATCACATCACTGTTAATAGTTCCTGTAAAAATCTGTGATGCAAGCTGTGCCTTATCAGCCTTTATGTGCAAAGCATAGGCTGTATCAGCATCTGTATGCAGAGCATAACTGCCTTCAGCCGTCAAACTTCCCTTACCAAGCTTAGCAGATAAGTTTTTCAACTGTACAGTATTTCCATTGAACAACACATCCAAATTAATATCATCCAAAACAGTATCAAGATACTTCGCTTTTACACTGCCGCCGGCAATTTTTACAGAACCAAACAGCAAAGGTTCTTCCAATGTACCAGCAAGACGAATCTTACCCTGTGTATCTCCAACACCCCATTCAACCATTTTTGTCAGCGCAGGCAGCATACCTAAGCGAGCCTGATCCAAATCTACGATAACATTCATCTGTGCATTAGAATTATGACGCTGCTCTTTTGAACGGAATAAATCCAGAGGAATATCACCAGCAGCAGTTACACCATAAGCATCTCTTGTAGCAATCAACTGCTGTAACTCAATGTTGTCATCAGCCAATGACAGCATTGCTGTTAAATCATCCATCATAACACCAGCAATAGATCCATTTGTTATCTCCAAAGAAGCTGTGCCTTGCGGATTATCCAAGCTTCCCTGTACCTGTACCAGCATATCAGTTTCGCCTTTTATTTCCGGTGGATCTTTCATAATAGCAGTAACAACTGCTGGATTAGCTTTTACTGCTGCCGCCTCAATATCAAGTTTCCGTCCTGGTATATCGAGCCAACCGCCAACAGCAATAATGCCCTTATCTTCTACAGCATCCTGCTCCTGCAATTTAACATTATCAAAATGCAGGACACCGCCCTTATCTACACGCCCCTCAAAATTCATATGTGCATAGTTTAAATCATGAATCTTAACATCATCTGCTGAAGCAATAATTTTTACACCATTACCATGCCCATTATAACTGAACAGCAACTGTCCCTGCATCTGACCATTAATATCATAATCTAAACGTGCCATACGCAGCAGACCATTAATATCACCCCAAATATTTTCAACTTTACCGTCTATATAATTTTCAACAAGATTGATATTTATATCTGCACTGTATAAGCCATAATTAATTGGATCATCACGATAAGGCTGTTTAAAAGAAGCGTCCAGTTTATTAATATCAAGTCCGTTGCTTGCCAATGTACCCTGCATCTCTGTTAAGATTTCTCCATTGACAGAAATTTCATCGCTGCTTATATCACCATAAAAATATGGTGCTGTCAATGTACCGCTCAAATGACCATCAGCATTAACCTTCCCTTTCAATGCGACAGTATCATTACTTATAGGCAAATGTGACAGTTCAATATCCTGTGCATCCATAATAAAGTCTAAATCATTATCCTTTGTCATAGTACCATCAAGCTTCAGTCTGCCATAAAAAGCATCTACAACAAAGTTCTGCAACTGCAATCTGCCATCCTCATACATATAGCGTCCGCTTACACTGTTAAACAATTGATGTGCAGCACTGCCGTCCGAAGCATATATTTCACCATAAACGTAAGGATGTGCAAGCGTACCTTTTACCTGTACAACGTTATCTAAATTACCAGTTACCAAATCTGATTTATTAATAATCGCCATCAGAGGCTCAATGCGAACTCCTGCACTTTCCAATACTAAATCTGCATAAGGTTCTTCGCCCTGCAAGTTAACAGTACCGTTAAGTATATGCTTTCCTTGTTCCATATTAGCTGCAAAATTTTTAAAGGTGAGAATATTATCCTTTAAACCAACAAACCCATGTGCCTCATTAATTTTCTGCTGCATAAATTGCGTATGTGTCAACTGAATAATCCCAGCAAATTCCGGTGCTGCAAGATTACCGCCAATCCTAAATCCAGTAGAACACAAACCTCTGCCTGACTGCCCTGCTGCAATATCTAAAATAGGGTTAATCGGAAAATCAGCCATGCGGCCACTAATATTAACTACTCCATCGCTGTTTATGCTGCCATTTGCAGCTAAAGAGCCATGCTCACCTGCAAAAGCACTGAAATTATCTATCTTTAATCCCTGTTTATCATAGCTTCCATCCAATGCCAGATGATTAACAACAAGACTGCGCCATTCAACAGCAAGTGTATCTGCCGCAGCATGAAGCTGTAACTGTTCAGACAGATTTTTTGCCAAAACTGCCAGTTTACCGTTCAAATGTATGCTTTCTGTCTGTTTACCAGAAAATTTCTGCGTTACTTGCTGCAAATCCACATCCGCAGCAAGAGAATTTTCTTTTAAATTATAAGTAGCATTGGCAGTAACAGTTCCGCCCCCATAAGCTGCACTCATATTATGAATTTGTACAGCATCTTTATTTACAGCAAAAGGCAGACGCAATTTTTCTGCTGTATAATCTCCATAACTAAGCTGTGCTGCTGTCAGCAGTCCACTGCAAACAGGTTCACCGCTGTTACGCAAATCTGCTTCGCCCTCTAAATGTAATTTCTGTTTATTAATATCAATATTAAGTGAGCTTATCTGCACCAAATTTTCATCTGCTCTGACTAAGCCATCCAATTTCAGATTATGTTCAGCACCTGCCAATTTAATACTGCCGCTAAGTGCTTTTAGTTCTGCCTCACCACTAAATTTCTGTTCACCATTCTTGCTGGTATACAGCAATGCCATCTTAGCAAAACCACCCTGCAATTCTTCTAAACCAGCGTAATATTCTGCTAAAGCAGCATATCTTGCCAGCTGTAATTCATCAGCAGTAAGCTTAAGCCTGCCATCTCCTTTGGTATTCATTAATCCAGTAAGTTTTACCTCATCTTCACCGCTGCTTACTTTAATATCTACAGCAAAATCAGGATTAGCACCTCCACTGATATTTCCATCAACCCCAAAATGCCATTTTCCCTGCGGCATCCCTACTATCAATTCCGCATTCTGAATATCAAGCAATCCATAAAAAGGAGTTTCTGTAGAATCAGAAGGTTTTAGGAGATTTTGCATATTCCATTTTTCTTTATCATCCATTGTCAAATAAACTTTAGGACGCACTAATTCAATACGACTCAAAGCACGTGCAGGCTTATCAATTGCCAACCAAGGACGCAGAGTCAGAACTGTACGCGGCAGCTCGGCTATTTGGTTGCCGTTGCTGTCTTTAACTATAACATCCGTTGCCTCTGCACTAAGGCCACCGTCCCACGTAAGATTGCCGATAGTTATACTGCCGTTAATATAATCATCCGCCAACAATTCAATTTTGGGCAGCATTTGACGAATATAACGCGGCATAACAGTATTAACTAAAAATATATAACCTGCGGTAAGCAAAACAGCAAGGCAAGCAATAAATTGCAGATATTTTTTCATATTTTTCACCAACTACAATTATCAGATAATCATGTTAAATTTTTGTAAAATATATAACTTTGTCAGTTATAAACACTTAGACTTTTATTAATTCGACATATGTAGAAAACATCCTGCAAGTTACAAATATTTCTCATTTTTTTCATTTGTAAAATATTTTTTCTTTTATTGATTAACATATTATAAATCAAGCAACAGTTATAAAAATATAATAAAAAGACAAAAAGGCCGTCGTACCGCATAAGCACGACGACCTCAAAATTATTTACTTACTGTTTCAGTTTTTTCTTCCGCAGAAACTACGGTAACTTTAACAGGATTAACCATTGGCACACCAATAGCAGTTTCCAAATCAGTTTTAGAAGTATTGAAATCATAAAGAGCCTGCAAGTAGTTAGTCTGCGCCTGAGTCAAAGCCACCTGAGCATCAAGTACATCAGTATTAGTACCAACGCCATTTTGATAACGCAGTTGAGCAATACGATAATCCTCATCTGCCTGTTCTACAGCCAATTTTGTTGTATTAATACGTTTTTCTGCTTCACGCAGTCCCAGATAATTAGTACGCACATCTAAATTTACACTGTCAACAGTATTGCGGTATGTTTCCTCTGCCTGCTTTAAATCTGCTTCTGCACCATGAATCTTAGACAGCGTCACACCACTGTCAAAAACATTCATACTTACACTAACACCAACTGCCCAATCACCATTTTCATCTCCGGGCCAGTTGCCGCTGCTCCAACCTTTGCTGGCATTGCCATAAACCTTGGGCATATGACCGCTGCGTGCAGCCATCAGCGAACCTTTCGCTGCTTCCACATTCTGTTTTGCCTGCTCTAACTCCGGACGATGTTCAGTGGAATAAGCCAAACATTCTTCCATAGTCTTATCGTAAGGATTGTAAACCAATAAATTGTTAAGCTCCAACTTAGTATCCAATGGCAGTCCAACAATCTTATTCATATTTGCCTCCGCAATCTGATAATTGTTTTCTGCCTGAATCAAACTTTGCTGTGCATTAGCCAACTCTACCTGAGAACGCAACACATCTACCTTGGCAACTACACCTACGTCATACTGTGCCTGTACGTTCTTCAAATGATCTGTAAGTCTTTCAACAGATTCTCTGTTCAGTTTCTGCAAATTATCTGTCTGCAGCATAGTAAAGTAACCGTTAGTAACTGCAGAACGCATTTCGTTCCAAGCACGTTGCACACCTACTTTATTATATAAATAATTTGCCTTAGCCTGCTTAGCAGCACCTCGCAACTGTCCGCCTGTATAAATCGGCAAAGCAGCAGAAATAGTATTGGCATGACTGTTATGAATACCCTTGCCTGTATTTATAGAAGGAACATATTGAGAAGCACCATTATTATCAAAAGACCAGCCGGCTTTGGTGTATTGGTTATCATCCATACCGCTTCTCTGGGTCTGATGATTTGCACTGATGCTGATTCCATGGCTCTGACGTGCTGCATTATAACTTGCGCGAGCACTCTTCAGCTGATAGTCAGCAATGGAAATAGACGGATTGGTAGCAAAAGCACGCTGCATAGCATCATCTAAATCCAGTTTTACCGTTTCAGCGGCAAAAGCAGATTGGCTTAAAGCCATAGTAAGCGCTGCTGAAAGCAGCAATAAACGTTTACTTAATTTATATCCAGTCATTAAAAAGCCTCCATTCACCATCTGACTAGTCAGTCAGTATAAAAATTATATATTTTTTCGCAGGGAATTGTCAACAAAAAAATTGTGACATTTCTCTGTACCATACATTAAAAATATGTTCTTAAACCCATATAGGTATCACGTTTACTGCCGCGCAAATCCATAGTTTCTCCATACAGAGAAAAGCTGTCTGTAAGCCTGAGCTCACCACCAAGACGCACTTTAGCATCGTCAAAATCATACAGCTGAGAATATAAACGGAAATCCCTGCCAAAATTATAACTCATTCCAACACCGAAATCTCCTTGCATTGCTCCCATGCTCACAGCTGTATTACCAAAATGACGGCCAACAATAAAATCAAATTTATTTTCATTGCCTATATCATATTCGCCCATATAAAGAAAAGCTTCATCCGAAGGCGTTAAGGTCACACCTATATTACTGCGCCAATCACGGCCTTTAGCTGCATACCCTGCATCTGCGGAGATTTTAGCTTCTGTAAGCGTACCTAAAATCTTATTGGCACGTTCACTTGTTTCTTTAACATTAACCAAGGTTTCTTTAAGTGACTGCTGTGTTACAGGATCCTTAGCCACAGTTTCCAACACTTCAACAATATTTTCCATACGTTTACTTGTATTTGCCATATTTTGTGCTATAGCAGCCACATTCTGTCCTGTCTTGCCATTATTATCAACACCAGCCATAATACTTTCAATGTGTGCCGCCGTACCATTCATTCTCTGACTAAGTTCATTTATCTGATGGATCATAGTCGTAATATCCTGTTGATTAGCAACAGCCACATCAGCCATCACCCTAGTAAACGTGTTCATGTTTTCAGCAATATCATTCATATTTTTAAATCCAGCCTTCATTGAGTTTTGGACTTCTTTGTCGCCAAAAACATTTTCAAAAGCACTGGCAATATTCTCCATACGTTTTACAAGATCACCGCTGGAGGTAAAAAATTCATCCATTCCTCCGCCAGGTACACCTTTAATTGTACTGCCTTCTGTAATATATCCCTGCCCTAATTTCTCAGGCGGAATAACGCTGACAAATTTTTCTCCCATAATCCCATCAGAGGAAATTGTAAATACAGCTCCCTGAGGTATTTTTATGTCATCATTTATTTCGGTAATTACTTCTACCTTATCAGGAGTCACATTTATCTTTTTTACGGTTCCTACTTGTACACCAGCATAACGCACAATATGTCCAGGCATTAATCCGCTTACCTGAGGATAATCAATACGAAGTTCATACCCTTTTTTACCAAAGGAAAAAGCTCCCATAAAAGTAATGATGCCTGCCAGCACTAGTGCTCCTCCTAAAGCAAAAGCACCCACCTTAACTTCACTGCTGCTCATTTGCTTCCTCCTCTTTTAACTCTAATCCATTGATAAAAGCATTTACAATAGGATTTTTACTGTTCTTAATTTCATCAACTGTACCTATCTGCACAATTCTTCCTTTATACAACATAGCTATACGGTCTGCAGCATAATAAGCTGACTCCATATCATGCGTAACTAAAACCGATGTAACTCCAAAAGTCTGCTGTGTCTTTTTTATCAATTTACTTATATTCATCGTCATAACTGGATCTAGTCCCGATGTAGGTTCATCATAAAAAACCATCTGCGGCTGCATAGCCAAAGCTCTTGCTAAGCCAACACGTTTTTTCATACCTCCAGAAAGCTCTGAAGGCAGCATTTTTTGAGTACCTGGCATTCCTACCATCGTCAGCAGTTCATCTACACGTTTCTGTACCTGTTCTTCAGGCAATTTATGATGTCGTCTAAGGCCAAAGGCTACATTATCTTCAACATTCAAAAAGTCAAACAAAGCAGAATATTGGAAAACAACCCCCATATGACAGCGCAGTGCATCCCATTGGTCATCATCAAACTGATTTGTTTCTTCTCCGCCAATCAATACACTTCCAGAGACAGGAGTCAAAAGACCTGTCAGCAATTTAATTACTGTACTCTTACCTGTACCAGACGGTCCTATAACTGCCAATGTTTCCCCAGCATACACGTCAAGATTAAGACTGTCCAATATCACATTATTGCCAAAAACTATTTTTACTTGATTAAGCTGAATAATTTTCTGTGATTGCATTAATCCTGCTCCTTATACATAAAGTATGATAGAAAGAAAATAATTAGTGATAAACACCAAAATAATTGAAAGCACTACAGAAGCAGTTGTAGCAAGTCCAACACCCTCAGCACCGTTAGGGGCATTTAGCCCTTTATAACAACCAACTATAGCTATAATAGCTCCAAATACACAACTTTTTACCATACCACCGAAAACATCATAAAATTCTGCAAGCATCCTTATAGAATTTTCATAGGTAAAACTACTGATTCCTGCATAATAATGTGCCACAATCCAACCGCCTACATTACCAATAAAATTAGCAAATACTACCAAAAGCGGCATCATCAGAACTAAAGCAATAAAACGCGGTACTACCAAATAACTTACAGGATTGGCAGCCATGACACGCATTGCATCAATCTGTTCTGTAACCTTCATAGTTCCAAGTTCTGCAGCAATTGCTGCACCTATACGTCCTGCAACAACCACTCCCGTCAATACCGGAACCAATTCACGTGCCATAGCAATAGCAACTATACCGCCTACCGATGATGCAGCTCCCAAACGTACAAACTCCTTAGCCGTCTGCACAGAAAATACCATACCAGTACATAAAATTGTCATCATAACAATAGGCAGAGAATCCGCACCCAAAAGAGCCATCTGACGAATAACTTCTTTCCATTCAGCTTCTTTTAAACGCCGTAACGTTGCTAAAAACAACAGTGTCAGTCTGCCACTGGCAGCACAGAAATTTAATATTTTATTACCTAAAGCTTCACAAAGTGATTTTAACATACTATATCCCTATCTGCTGATTCATAATTTATTATAATTAATTA
>CAZQQK010000001.1:38507-40872 GCA_964595445.1 uncultured Phascolarctobacterium sp. | reverse complement strand
GTTTATTCAGAGTAATTGTTTCATTATTGGTAACTGTATCGCGTTATATATAGTATTAGGAGTACAAAGACATTTAAACTGATAAAAGATTAATTTATAAAGAATTTTAGGAGTGAGGATTATTGAATAGTGAGGTACAGAAATATCAATGGCTTTTGTGTGAGCTTATATTCAGAGATTTAAAAATAAAATACAGAAGATCTTTTCTGGGATATCTGTGGAGCATTTTAAATCCTTTGATGTTAATGGGTGTACTTACAATAGTATTTTCAACGATGTTTCGATTTGATATTCCAAATTATCCTGTATATCTTTTGACAGGGCAGCTGCTTTTTGGTTTCTTTTCGGAATCTACTAATATGGCAATGACTTCAATTTTAGGTGGTGCTTCCTTAATAAAAAAAGTGTACTTGCCTAAGTATATTTTTCCTGTATCAAGAGTATTATCAAGTTTTACGACAATGTTATTTTCACTTGCGGCACTTGTGATTGTGATGGCAGTAACAGAAGCGGATTACCATATTACGGTACTTTTGCTTCCTGTTATTTTACTGTATCTTTTACTATTTTCTGTTGGCGTAAGTTTAATCCTATCTGTAATGGTAGTGTATTTTAGAGATATTCAATACCTATATGGTGTACTTTTAACTGCTTTAAATTATCTTACACCGATATTCTACCCTGCATCTATGCTGCCTGAGTGGTTAAAAGATTTAATGTTCTTAAATCCAATGTATAACTTTATAGAGATGTTTCGTAAGATTATGCTTTACGGACAGTGGCCAACGATGATAGAGCATTTAATTTGTATGTTATTTGCCGTAGGCGGATTGTTATTAGGTATTTGGGTTTTTAGAAATAATCAAAAAGACTTTATTTTATACATTTAGGTGAAATATGAGAAACGCAGTAGAAGTAAAAAACGTTTCTATGCGGTTTAACTTAGCAAGGGAACGAGTAGATAATATTAAAGAGTGGTTTGTTAGAAAACTGAAAAGAAGCAACGAACCGATAGATGAATTTTGGGCTCTTAGGGATATAAGTTTTAAAATACCAAAGGGTGATTCGTTTGCATTGATAGGTTCTAATGGCAGTGGAAAAAGTACGCTGCTGAAAATAATCAGCGGTATTTTAACGCCAACAATTGGAAATGTTACTGTGAATGGGTCTATAGCACCGTTGATAGAACTTGGTGCAGGTTTTGATATGGAACTTACTGGTCGTGAGAATATATTCCTTAATGGAGCAGTACTTGGACATAGCCGTAAACTGATGCAGCAGAAATATGACGAAATAATAGATTTTAGTGAACTGAAAGAGTTTGAAGATGTTCCGGTAAAAAATTATTCCAGTGGTATGCTTGCAAGATTGGGGTTTAGTATAGCAACTATAGTGAAGCCTGATATTTTAATAGTTGATGAAATACTTGCGGTAGGGGATCAAGCCTTTCAAGCAAAATGTCATAAGCGAATGGAAGATATGATGAGCGGTGGAACAACAGTAATATTGGTATCACATTCAGAATATGATGTTAAGCGGGTTTGCAAACATGCAGTTTGGATAGAAAAAAGTAAGTTAAGAAATATTGGAACAACAGATGATATATTTAATCTTTACAATAGTAGATAAGAGGTATACATTATGATTTTTACTGATAAATATCCTTTGTTATCAATTATTGTTCCTGTGTATGGAACAGAAAAATATTTGGAAAAATGTTTGGATAGTGCGTTAAATTGTACTTATAAAAATATTGAAGTAATAGTTGTTGATGATAAGTCACCAGGTAACGTACAAGAAATTATTACGAGATATCAAAATGAAGATAAACGTGTAAAGTTGGTTAGACATGAAATAAATAAAGGACTTTTTCGCGCAAGAATAACAGGTGTAGAAAACTCTAAAGGTGATTATATAGCATTTTTAGATAGTGATGATCATGTTTCTTGCGATTTTTATCGTAGATTGATAGAGAGAGCTTTAGAGAAAAATAGTGATATGGTTATTGGTGAGTATTATTTGGAATTTGCTGACAATCAATATCAATATCAAAATTTGTCGCATACAAGAGTTATGGACATAGATTTAGAAGGAAGAGAAATAGCAAAATTATTATTTACACAAGAAGGTAAAGATTATAGTTTACATGTTGTATGGAATAAAATTTATCGCAGAGATTTGTGGGATAAATGTTACCAATATTTTTGTGAATTTGACAGTAAGTTTGGGCATACGATTATGTGTGAAGATGTACTGTATTCCGCATTCTATTATTACTATGCAGGGAATATGAGTTCTATTCATAATGACTTCTATTATTACTATGCAGGGAATATGAGTTCTATTCATAATGACTTCTATTATT
>CAZQQK010000001.1:0-38407 GCA_964595445.1 uncultured Phascolarctobacterium sp. | reverse complement strand
ACTATGCAGGGAATAATGATTCTTCTACCCATGGGTATAAATATGAGAAAGTATATAAAAATATTCAAGATATAAAAAATATATTTAATTTTATTAGAGATGTGTTTAGCTTTGAACTAAAAGAAACAGAGTTTATTAATCATATAGATAATTGGTATCTTCATTTAAAAAGAACTTGGAAGAACATAATTGATAAAAGTTTTGTTGGGAAAGAAAGCCAGTTGCTTTATAATATTTTAGAAATAGACCAGCATACGAAGTTTAATAAAAGTTTGAGTGATAATTATTTTTATCAAATGTATACCGATGTTACTAAGATTGAAACAGAAGAAATAAAAACGAAAATACTTGATGATGGTATAGAAGTAATTAGCTTTGATATTTTTGATACTTTGATAGTCAGACCATTCTATGAATCGACAGATTTATTTTATCTTTTAGATATTTATGCAAATAATATCCTTGGAATTACAGACAAGATTGATTTTAAACAGTTACGTATCGATGCAGAGCTGTTAGCTAGGCAGAAAACGAGAGCAGAAGATGTTACTTTAGATGAAATATATTGTACGCTGAAAGAACTCATAGCTTTTGAAGAAAAGGCACTTAATTTAATAAAAGCAAAAGAAGTTGAATTGGAAATAAAATATTGTAACCAGCGTTGTTTTGCTAAGGAGTTATTTGATTTAGCAAAATATTTAGGCAAAAAAGTTATTTTAACCTCGGATATGTATTTGCCTGAAGATGTGATTATATCTATCTTGAAAAATAATGGTTATAGTGACTATGATAAATTGTATTTGTCAAATGTTGTAGGGATAACAAAGCATACAGGAAATCTTTTCAAGCATATTGTAAAAGAGTTGAACATAAAGCCGGATAAGATTTTGCATATTGGTGATAATTGTTATTCAGATGTGCAGCAGGCTAAAGATAATGGGTTACAGAGCTATCACTTACCAAAAACAACAGCTTTACTAATGAATGAGGTTGGAGGATTTTATGGTGGCGAAGCTTATAGAAATGTATATAAAAAACAGTTTTTGCTAAGGCGCAGTGATGGGATGCTTAGCGGATATTTTGGCTTGCGGACTATGTTAGGTGTTATTGCTAATAAAATATTTGATAATCCTTTTCAAAATATCAATAACAATACAGATTTTAATGCTGATCCAAGATTTATTGGATACGGTACTTTTGGTATGCATATCTTTGCAGTGGCAAAATGGTTGCTGGACGATGTAAAAAAATACAATTACAGAAATCTAAACTTTTTTGCTCGTGATGGTTATATACCGATGGAAGCTGTTAAAATTTTAAATAAGCTGTTAGGTTTAGATATTAATATAAATTATTTGCCATTTACAAGAACATCTATCATTCCATTGCAAATTAATAATAAAGCTGACCTTCTTAATTTTTATGGTATGAATATGTTTGTGTTCAATAAAACACCTAGATATTTTATTGAAATGTTTAAGGATTGCCTTTATGAAGATTTCTATGATAATGTTCAAGAATATGCTGATAAAGACGGTGTTAAATATGAAGAATGCTTTAGAAGTATATCTGAGTTTTCAAAATTCAACGATTGGTTTTTCCAAAAAATTGATATACAAAAGTTACAAAAATATAAAGAAGATTTTGGTAAATGTTTTCAAAAATGCTTTAATGGCAAAACAGCAAATTTTGATGTTGGTTATAGTTGCAGAATTGACTATGCATTGAAAAAAGCTTTTGATTACGATATTAGTTCTTATTTTATACATATCAATAATGATATTGCCTTATATAGAGCTCATGCTGCCAACATAGAGGTTAATACTTTTTATCAATATAGTCCTGGTATTACTGGAACGTTGAGGGAGTATTTATTGAGTGCAATAGAACCTTCCTGTAAAAAAATAAAAATAAAAGGTGATGAGTACGAACTTGTTTACAAAGATTATGAAGATGATTATCTTTTAAATTTTTCTGTTGGTAATATTCAAAAGTCTGCTTTAGATTTTGTACATGATATGGTGCAGATTTTTGGAAATGATTTGAACTATTTATATTATCAAAGAGATGATATAAGTATGATGAACGAATATTTTAATGCACAAGCAAAAGCAACTGATAGGATTTTGTTTTCAGCTTTGAAGTTTGAAGATGATATTGGAGCTGTTGGTAATACTGATTTCCTGAATTTATGGGGTGGGTCTATGAACGCAGCTACGTTTAATTATATTCGTCCTCTTTGGAAACAAGCGATAGTATTATTTTTTGTTGACAGAGCATTACTAAAAAGCAGAGCTAAAAGGTATTTGGCAGGAAAACCAAAGCAGTTGAAAGCTTTAACAATAATGTATAAATCTGGACGATGGGTTTATCATAAATTTTTTGCAAGGTGGATAAAAATATAAAACTAAAAGTGATAGGATAGGAATGGAAAATATCCTTACATGCATATTTATTTGCTTATTTAAAAATTTATGTTGTGCGTAGTATTTAAAGGTCAATAATATTTTTATACAAAACGTGACAGGTGGAGGATATTGAATGTTGCGTACAAGTTTTATTGTAGTTTTATGTTTATTTGTACTGACTTCGTTTGTTTCAATAGCCGTAGCTAATATATTTTTAGGAATAAGTTTGTTGCTGTTTTTGATAATTCTATATAAAGATGGTGGTGTATATATAAATAGCGATAGGAAAAATTATTTCAAAGTATTTGGCATCTTTGCTGCTGCGTTGTTTGTTTCTGCTG
Source organism: uncultured Phascolarctobacterium sp. (assembly GCA_964595445.1). Taxonomy (GTDB): domain Bacteria; phylum Bacillota; class Negativicutes; order Acidaminococcales; family Acidaminococcaceae; genus Phascolarctobacterium_A. The sequence continues at coordinate 35,658 of CAZQQK010000001.1, read as the reverse complement.
TTTTTAGCGATAATATTCTTTTAGGATTAAAAACTTGGGGAGATTTTTTTATTTGGCGATTTATGCCTTTTATTATGATAATGTGCATTTTAAAATCTGATAAAGTTGCAAAGAAACTGATGTATGCAGTTATATGTGGCTTTGCTTTTAGCTGTATTTATGCTATTTATCAGGGAGTTTTTATTTATGGAGCAAACATAGCTTCCAGCAGAGCAGATGGCTTGGTTGGACATTCAATGACTTTAGCAGGATGGACTTGCATTCTGTTACCTATACTATTAATATTTGTTTTTCAAAAAGAGGTTAGTAAATATATTCGCTTAGGCTGTGGTTGTCTGTTTATTATAGGGTTTATAGCCTTAATATTTAATGCAACAAGGGGGGCTTGGCTTAGTTTAGCAATTGTATTACCTATGCTGAGTCTGCCTTATATATTGCAAAATAAAAAGTTATTTATAGCTTCTGTTTCACTTGTAATGGCAGCGGGTGTAATATTGTTTAATAGCTCGTCATTTATGAAACGAGCGGATTCTATTTTTGATACTAATAACTGGTCCAATGCATCTCGTTTTGTTATTTGGAGTACTGCTTACGATATTTTTTCAGAACATCCAATTTTGGGAGTTGGATTAGGTTCATTTAAGCAAGAATATAAGAGCAGGTTCGTTATTAGCGGGGAAACAGAGAAGGAAGCCAGAGAATATCGCGAATATATTAAAAATAAAAAGCAGAATGAATTAACTGTTGCGCAAAAGAAACTGTCTGAATCGCAGCTAACAAAATTGGCTGATTCTAATAGGGAAAAGTGGCAAAAAGAGCATTTAAGAAAACTTGATCACGCACATAATAATTTTATGCAAATGTTGGCAGAAAATGGGACTATAGGATTATTAGCTTATGTTTTTGCTTTTGGATATGTACTGTGGAGTAATTTTGCTAAATATTGGAAAAAAAGAAATCCTTATGCTTTGATGATAGTGGGGGCAACTAGTGCTTTACTGCTTCAAGGCTTTACGGAGTATAATTTTGGTAATTCTTCTGTGATGAAAATTTATTGGTTTGTTTTAGCTTGTCTTATTGTTTTGGCGAATAATTATGGCTGTAAAGAAAAATAATTTTTCTAAATAAAATTATTTGTTTGCCTATCTTTATACCTCATGGAATCTTGTAGATTAAAAATTTTTATGTTGTTCAAGAGATATTGCAGTCTGTACTAAGTATATACTTACTTTTTATAAATAAGATATACAGCATAGAATTTTTATGATATACTAACTTAGTTATAGGAACAATAACAGTAATTATTTTTAATATTATAGAAGAGAGGTAAAAAGTATGACAAACGGATTTGCTGCTTTAAAGGTATGTGCACGTACAGTAGAGCAGTTGCATAAAATGGGAATTAATAAACCTATGCCTGTTCAGGAACAAGCTATACCTGCATTGTTTGCAGGACGTGATGTTATTGCTCGTGCACAGACTGGTACAGGAAAAACTTTGGCTTTTTTGGTGCCTTTAGCAGAAAAAATTGATTCTGCAAAAAGCTATGTACAGGCTTTAGTAATTACACCGACGCGAGAACTTGCTCAACAAATAGCTGTAGAAATGAAAAAAATTTTAGGTGAAAGTGAAATTAAAGTTCTGGCAGTAACTGGCGGACGTGATTTTGAATTACAAAAGTATAAGCTTGAAGGACGCAGCCATGTTTTGATTGGTACTCCTGGTCGTTTACTGGATCATATTCATAAAGGCAATACAGATCTTGGCGGTGTAAAATATCTAGTCCTAGATGAAGTAGATGAAATGCTGCAACAGGGTTTTATGGATGAAGCTCTTGATTTGATTGCAATGACAGCACCAGAACATCAGACGATGCTCTGTTCTGCTACACTTTCAGAAGAAGTACGCAAATTAGGTCGCAAATTGACGAAAAATTGTGCTCTTATAGATATTGATCCTGATAAGGCAACTGTAGATAAGATTAAGCAGATTTGTCTAAAAACTACGGACGAGTATAAAAACAGAGCAACAGCATCTTTGATTGATCGTCTTAATCCTTATTTGATGATTATTTTTTGTATGAGCAAAGAACGTACTAAGGAGTTAGGTGATTGGTTGGGAATGCAGGGTTATAATGTAGATGTACTGCATGGAGAAATGTCACCTGCTAAAAGAAAAACAGTTATGAAAGCTTTCCGTGATGCTAAAATTCAAATTCTCGTAGCCAGTGATTTAGCAGCGCGTGGACTTGATGTTGAGGGTGTAACGCACGTTGTAAATTATGATATTCCGCATGATGTTGATTGGTATGTGCATCGTATTGGACGTACAGGACGTGCTGGAAATTATGGTGAGGCTATAACTCTTTATACGGCAGACGAGGTAAAATGGCTGCGTAATATTGAAAATAAGTTAGGAATTGTTATGCAGCGGCAGAATTTAGAAGGCGAAACTATTGCTCGTCGTATAGCTGCTGTACCTAAAAAAACTAAAAAATCTGGGCCTAAGCGTGGACGTAATGCTGTAAAAGATAAACGTAAAGCTCCTAAGACGGGAAGCAACCGTAGACAAGTAATGAAAAAAGAAACAAAGCTTAGTAATAAAAAATAGAATGTAACAATAAAATCTTAAACGGCATTTTTTATTATAGAGGTGTTTTCGTGGATTATAAAATTATAGTTCCTAGCGGCATAGTGTTTGATTTCCGAAATATGCTGGGAAAAGGAAGACTGTGTGCTGAAGATGTGGAGCAAGCTTTAGCAGATCAAGGGAAAATTGCTGATGCCGCTATTCAAAAATTAAGATGTACAGGATATGCAAAAAATCATTTGTCAAAAGATGGAATGTCTGAACCTGTTTATTTTACTAGAATGCCTTATATTGCTGATGGTAATCCAAATGATGAGCGTTCAATCATCAAACTATTGAAATATAGTAAAGCTTTGCGGCATCAGGATGTAGTTGTTTTTCTTGGTGTTGGTGGTTCATATTTAGGAAATAAAGTATTGTTTGATGTTTTTGGCGGTCTTCATTGGAATACAAATTCTATTGTACGTCAAGGACAGCCAAAAATTTATTTTTCAGGAAACAATCTTGACTCAGCAGATTGTAATGCTCTTATTTTTGAGATGCAGCAGTTGGCTGTACGTTATAGTCAGGTTAATAAACCGCTGAGGGTTATGCTGATACCTATTTCTAAATCAGGAACTACATTGGAAACAATAGCTTCTTTTACATATTTTTATGATGTTCTTACTAAAGTACCAGGTATTATCGTTGATTGTACTGTTGTGACAGATTTGAATGCAGAGCCTGCAAAAGCTCCGCTTTTACAGTTGGCTGAAAAATTTGGTTGGGAACGTTTTGATATTAAAGAAGGTATTGGCGGTCGCTTTTGTGTGATGACAGATCCAGGACTGCTTACTATGGCGGCATTAGGTGCTGATATTGAAGAGTTTTTAAGAGGCGCACGTGAAATGGATAATTGCTGCTGCCAGGCAAGCTTAGAAGAAAATCCTGCACTTGTTAATGCATTGCTGAAATTCATGGCTTATGGCAAAGGTATAGATATAGAGGTTTTTATGCCTTACAGTATGCCTTTAAAGTCACTTAGTGAATGGTATGTTCAGTTGTTGGCAGAATCACTTGGTAAACGCTGTAATCGCAAAGGAGACGTTATTCATTATGGACGTACACCTATTGTAGCTGTTGGTACTACTGATATGCATGCACAGACACAGCAGCATCAGGATGGTCGTTTAAATAAAGTTGTACAGTTTTTAGAAGTAGAAAATATTGAGGAAGAAGCAGTTATTCATAATCCATTTCCAGAAATATTATTGATGCAGAAATATGATGGCATGGATATTAACAAAGCTTTGAAAGCAGCATTGAATGCTAATGAAAGTGCATTGACAAGTGATAATCGTTATAATGCACGCTTTATATTGCCTAAGCTGAATGAGTATTATTTGGGACAGTTGATGTATTTTTTGATGCTGACAGTTGCTTATGAGGGAGAATTGGCAGATGTAGATGCTTATAATCAGCCTGGAGTAGAAGTATATAAGCGTTTTATGAAAGAATTGCTTTAATCTATGAGCTTTTATGTATACATAAAAATCCTGTTGTATTTGCAGGATTTTTTTCTTTGTTGGCAGAATTATAATCGTTATAATATAAAAAATATGTAAAAAGGAGCTGATATAAATGCCTTTATTAATTTTAGTCGTTATTTTAAGTATGCTTGTTGCCTTATTTGCAGTACAGAATGCAGCATCAGTTTCGTTGAATTTTGTATTGTGGAATTTTAGTGCTTCATTAGTTTTGGTTATCTTAGGTTCTTTTTTAATAGGTGTTTTAGTTGCGACTTGTTTTTTATTGGCTGTGAAAGCAAAGCATTATTTGCAGGATAGAAAGATGCGCGAAGAAATAAATAAATTACAGAGTGAAAATAAACTTTTGCAGGAACGTATTACTATGCTTCAGCATAATCAAATACTGCATAACGCTTCAGAAAGTAAAAAGGCGGCTTTTGAGAATACTGTAGAAAGTGGCAGTAAGAAATGATTAATAAAGAACGTATTTGGGATATAAAGACTTACGATGAATATAAAGCTGGCTGTTTAGCGGAAGAATTGAAAATTTCTCCATTGGTTACGGGAATTTTGTTGGAAAGAGGATTGCAGGATATAGCTTCTATGCGTGAGTTTTTATATGGCAGTACTGAACCGTTTCATGATCCTTTTTTGTTAAAAGATATGCAAAAGTCGGTGGAGCGCATAGAAACAGCATTAAATAATGGTGAACAGATTACGATTTACGGTGATTATGATGTAGATGGTATTACTGCATCATCTCTGCTTTATATTTATCTTAAACAGAGAGGAGCAAAGGTATATACTTATATTCCTAAACGTCAAAGTGAAGGTTATGGATTAAATGATGAAGCATTGAAAATAATTGCTGAAAGTGGAACAACGTTAATTATTACTGTAGACTGTGGGATAAGTGGTCTGCACGAGGTAGAAAATGCCTCCGATTCCTTGGATATTATTATTACGGATCATCATACAGTACCTGAAGTGCTGCCTCCTGCTTATGCAATAGTTAATGCTAAGCAAAAAGATTGCAACTATCCTTTTAAAGAATTGAGCGGAGTTGGTATTGCATTTAAGCTTTGTCAAGCACTAGAACAGCATATTCCTGGACAGCAGCCAAAATGGCATGAACTTACTGAATTGGCAGCGCTTGGAACTGTTGCAGATGTAGTGCCTTTAATAGGGGAAAATCGTGAAATAGTACGTCTTGGTCTTAAAGCCATGGAAACTACTGAGCTTGTAGGGTTACAGGCACTAATGAAAGTTAGTGGATGTCCGAAAGAAAATATAGCAGCTGATAATATTGGCTTTGGTTTAGCACCACGTCTTAATGCAGTGGGCAGATTGGAACATGCACAGTCTGCAGTAGAACTGCTTGTTACTAAAGATGCGGATAAAGCTGATATTATAGCAGAAAATTTAAATAAAGAAAATTCATTGCGACAGGATATAAGCCGTCGAATTATGAATGAGGCAGAGGCTCTTCTTGCACAGGAGCAGCATATAGATACTGCGATTGTTTTGGCTTCTGATAATTGGCATCAAGGTGTAATTGGTATAGTTGCTTCACGTTTAGTTGAAAAGTATCATTTGCCGACAGTTCTTTTAAGTATTTCTGGTGATACTGCTAAAGGCAGCTGCCGTAGCATTCCAGCATTAAATCTATATGAAGCAATTGCTGCTGAAAGTGATTTACTAACGCAGTTTGGCGGTCATCATCAAGCTGCAGGTTTGACATTGCCTAAAAAAAATATTGAAGAATTCAAAAGACGTTTTCGTGCATATGTAGCAGCAAAACTTAAACCGGAGGATTATCTGCCGCACCAAACTGTGGACTGTATTGTCAGCGGTTATCAAGAAATATCTATACAGGATTTACAGCAGCTTTCACTGCTGGAACCGTGTGGCTGTGCTAATTTGCCGCCTGTTTTTGCTTTTCATAGTGCACTTATACATAATATTCGCCCAATGGGTAAAGAACGAAACCACTTACAGTTTACACTTGATAAAGGAGACTTTTCTTATCGATGTGTAATGTGGAATAGTGTTGATTTAATACCGGGGATTTTTGAGAATGTGGTTGCAGATGTAGCTTTTCAGCCTAAAATTAATGTATGGAATAATGATATAAGTGTACAACTGCATACTATAAGTATTCATCAACCAATTACGGTTTATGATTTTCGTTATAGAGATGATGATAAAATACGTTTATTATTGTCTTTATTACGTACCCAGGAAAGTATAGATATTTATGTTAATGATAAAAATATGCATCCGATACTGCCACTGGAATTGGAAAAATATGTTAGATTCTTAAAGTATGATGATGTATATCAGTTAACTAAGCTATCTGAGCAGGCTGTATTTTTTGATGTTCCGACATTGGCTTTGCACAAAATTTTAAAGGACTTGCAGCAGCGGGAAGTAAAACGGGTAATGTTGCTTTTTAATCAACAGGAAATTGAAACTTTTTATTTGTCACATCCTGATCGCAACATTATGGCAGAAGCTTATAGGTTGGTGATGTCTGCACTTGAAAAATGTAAAAGAGTATCATTTAAAGAGTTGAAGACTGCTTATTTTGGGCAAATAAGTGAAGAAGCCGTAAAAATTATGGAACAGCTTGGCTTTATTAGCTATAATAATGATATAATAGAAAAAGGTGTTGTAAAACGTTGCTCATTGGAGGACTCACCCCTATATGTAGAACTTCAACAGGAAAGGGCACGTCTTGAGCATATTTATAAAGAAAATATACAACTGAGTCAGTATCGTTTGTTACGTAACTGATTTAGTATAGATGGGAGTGGGATTATGCCCTCAACAAACGAAGCAACTAGTTTGGATGATTTATTTGCCCGTATAGAAGAATATCTTAGTCCAGAACAAACTGCTTTTGTTCATAAAGCTTATGAGCTTGCAGCTAAAGCACATGCAGCACAGGTAAGAAAATCAGGTGAACCATATATTATACATCCGATTGGTGTTGTTAGTATTCTTGTAGGGCTGCAGATGGATGATAAAACATTAGCAGCAGCTTTTCTTCATGATGTAGTAGAGGATACGGATTATAAGCTTGATTATATTAAAGAGCAGTTTGGAAATATTGTTGCTAATTTGGTAGATGGAGTTACCAAACTTGGAAAAATTGAATATATTTCGAAAGAAGATCGTCAAATAGAAAATTACCGTAAAATGTTTTTAGCTATGGCACGTGATATTCGCGTTGTTCTTATTAAGCTTGCAGACCGTTTGCATAATATGAGAACTATGAAATATATGCCGGTTTATAAGCAGCAATCTATTTCAAGGGAAACATTGGAAATTTATGCTCCTTTGGCGCATCGGCTGGGTATCTATACAATTAAGTGGGAGTTAGAAGATTTAGCGTTCCGTTATATGGAGCCTGATATTTATTATGATTTGGTAGAACAGGTAAAAGTTAAGCGGCGTGAACGTGAAAATATGATTAATGAGGCTATGGATGCACTTAAAGAATCCGTTGAAAAAGCTGGTATTCGCTGTGAAATTCAAGGCCGACCAAAAAACTTTTATAGTATCCATAAAAAAATGCTGCGAGATCATAAACAGTTAAGTGAAATTTATGATCTTTTGGCTATTCGTGTATTAGTTGATACAGTAAAGGATTGTTATGGTACGCTGGGAATAGTGCACAGTATGTGGCGGCCGATACCTGGACGTTTTAAAGATTATGTAGCTGTACCTAAGTCTAATATGTATCAGTCTTTGCATACGACAGTACTTTCCAGCGGCGGACAGCCTTTGGAAATACAAATTCGTACTTTTGAGATGCATAGAATAAGTGAATATGGTATTGCTGCACATTGGCGTTATAAGGAGAGCGGAGGTAATAAACTTTCAGGCGGTAGCGATAAGGGATTTGATGCTAAGTTATCTTGGCTTAGACAGCTGTTGGAATGGCACAAGGATATGAATGATTCACGTGACTTTGTTAATACAGTAAAAATGGATATTTTTGCAGATGAAGTGTTTGTTTTTACGCCGCGCGGAGATGTTATTGATCTGCCAGTAGGCAGTGTGCCTATTGATTTTGCTTATCGTATTCATACAGATGTTGGTAACCGTTGTGTGGGTGCTAAGGTAAATGGGCGTATTATTCCTTTAGATTATCGCTTGAAGAACGGAGATATCGTTGAGGTAATTACTTCGAAACAATCTAATGGGCCTAGTCGTGATTGGATTAATGTTGTAGGTTCTTCTGATACGCGTAATAAAATTAAAAGTTGGTTTAAAAAGGAACGACGTGAGGAAAATATTGCTAAAGGTCGTGAAATGCTTGAACGGGAAGTAAAACGTTTGGGATATGAACCAAAGGTGTTAATGAGTCCTGAAAAGCTTAAGGAAGCTGGTTCTAAGCTGCGCATTGATACAGATGAAAATCTTTTAGCAACTATGGGATATGGCGGTGTTACGCTTAACACTGTTATGTCTAAGTTGGTAGAAATATATAAAAAAGAACAGAAGCTTGAAACTACGAAAGATCTTGCACAGGTGTTAGCAGAGCTGAAACCGCGTAAATCAAAAGCTAAATCAAGCCATGGTATTCTTGTTAAAGGTGAAGAAGGTATTATGGTTAAGCTTGCACGCTGCTGTAATCCTATTCCAGGTGATTCTGTAGTTGGCTATATAACACGTGGCAGTGGGATTTCCGTGCATCGTTCTGATTGTCCTAATATTTTAAGCAACAATCCTGAAGAACAGCGTCGATTGATTGAAGTAGCTTGGGACGTTGGCATTGATGACATGTATAAAGTCAGCATTGTAATTACTGCCGCCGATAGACCAGGTTTAATGAGCGATATTATGAATGTTACCAGTGAAACGAAAATTAATATTTTTTCGCTTGCCTGCCATACAGATAAAAATAAAAATGCTATCATTCAAATGGGGTTGGATATAAAAACATTGGATCAGTTGGAATATATTATGAATAGAATTCGCCGAATGAAGAACGTTTATAGTGTAGAACGTTTGGTTTCTACGGCTAATAATGGAGGTAAGCATAAATGAGAGCTGTAGTTCAGCGTGTAGACTGTGCTTCAGTTAAAGTTGAAGGAAACGTTACAGGAAAGGTATCTCAAGGATTACTTGTTCTGTTAGGCGTTGCCGATGGTGATACAGATAAAGATTTACAATATATTATTGACAAAGTTACTGGTATGCGTATTTTTGAGGATGCAGCTGGAAAAATGAATCTTTCGGTTAAAGATGTAGGTGGAGAAATTTTGGCTGTATCACAGTTTACGCTGTATGGTGATTGTCGACACGGAAAAAGACCGTCTTTTTCAATGGCAGCAAAGCCAGAGATAGCTAATGATTATTATGAGCGTTTTGTATCTAGCTGTCGCTCTCAAGGAATTCATGTAGAAACAGGTATTTTTCGTGCTCATATGTTGGTTGAATTGGTTAATAATGGACCAGTAACTATTTTGCTGGACAGCAACAAAGTTTTGTGATTTACAGGAGGCTTAAATGAAAATTTATCATGAGACGGTGGGAATGCTTGCCACCAATTGTTATTTTGCTGTTAATGAAAGGACTGGTGAGGGAGTAATTTTTGATCCAGGTGGGGATTATTCACTTATTGCTGAAATGATTAAGCAGGCTAAGGCTAAAGTTGTTGCTATTGTATTGACTCATGGACATAGTGATCATATTGCAGCTGTAGATGAACTACGTAAGAATACTGGAGCCCCCGTATATATTGGTGCTGGTGATGCAGATTGTCTTACTCAGCCGAAAAGTAATTTATCTTTTTTCATTGGGCATGATGTAAAATATGAGCCAGCAGATTATTTGGTTCATGATGGTGATATTCTTAATCTTGCTGATATGCAGTTTAAGTGTTTGGCTACACCAGGTCATACTAAGGGTGGTTTTTGTTATTATTATGAACCTGCAAAGGTAGTATTTGCTGGTGACACAATATTTTGCGAGTCCATTGGACGTACAGATTTACCTGGAGGCAGTTATAAAGAGCTGCTTACTTCTATAAAAACTAAGTTGATGTTATTATCTGATGATGTACATCTTCTTCCTGGACATGGACCTTCTACTTCTGTAGGTTGGGAACGTCGCAGAAATCCGTTCCTCCAATAAAATTATGCTGAAAAATTGGCCGAAAATACGCAGCAATACTTTTTTTAAACTGGGCATTACTGCTGCTGTTTCTTATATTCTTTATTTGCTGTCTGGATTTTTACTGCCACTTATGTTGGCTGTAGGACTTGCATTTTTGCTTTATCCGCTAGTTAATATAATTGCCCAGGTGCGGATGGCTCACGGTATGATTAGATTATCGCGAGTTGTAGCGATTATTCTTGCGCTTCTTGCTTTTTGTATTTTTATAATAATGATTATAGGATTCATTATTTTGCCTCTGTTTGGACAGATGAATGAATTTTTACAGAAACTTCCTTTGTTTATAACAAAAACAAACGTATATGATTTAGATATAATGCTTCAAGATCCCAGTAAAATTCCATTGTTGCCATCAGATTTTAATATGCTGATCAATGGTTTAATTAATTGGGCTATGAGTTTTGTCAGTACAATATTGCGCAGACTTGTACAGTCAAGTCTTGGAATTGTCCAAAGTCTTATAGGTATGCTGATTGTACCTTTTCTTGCTTTTTATTTCCTAAAAGATTGGCGAGAACTGCGTCAAATGCTTGTTAATCTGTTTAATTATGATGTGCAGGATAGAGCAGCTGCTGTTATTGATGAAATTGGGCGTACATTGAGTGCTTATGTACGTGGTCTTGTTAAGTTAAGTCTTATATCAGGTTTTGTTATTACAGTTGGTACAGCACTTTTGGATGTTGAGTTTCCGCTTGTTTTAGGATTTTGGGCTATTTTAGCAGAAACAGTACCAGTAATTGGCCCGTTAATGGGTGCAGTGCCGGCAATTTTTATTGCATATGGTCAAGATCCTGCTTCTGCTTTTCATGTTGCTATTTTTTACCTTCTCTATTATCAGTTAGATGCTAATGTTATTATGCCTAAAATTATGGGGCAAAAAATAGATTTGCATCCGGTAGTACTTATTATAAGTTTATTGATAGGAGCAAAGCTATTTGGTATCGTTGGTATGGTTTTTGCTGTACCGGTTGCTGCTGTGTATAGAGTAATGTACAAAGAGTTGTGGCATGTTGAGGAGAAAAGTAGGTGATATGTTTGCGAACTTTCAGATTAATAAATAATCTACAGTTTGATATTGTGCGGCCTGTTGTTGATATGGCCGCTTTTTTTGACTATAAGCTTAGTGAAATATCATCTAACTTACTTATAATAGATGTTATTGATGATGATTTAAAGGTTTATCTGCAAGGTGATTCTCAAAAAGTTATTTCTGCTGATTTAGGAAAGTTAAATGATAATAGTGGAGAAATTATACGCAGAATAAAACTGGCGGTAATACAGCTGTTTTCTCAGTTTACTGGTTTTGAACCTAATCTTCCGTGGGGAATTTTAACAGGGGTTCGTCCTGGAAAGCTTGCACATAAATTGTTAGATAACGGTGTTGTGGCCTCAAAGTTACCTGATTTTTTGGCAACAAACTATTTGCTGGCTAATGAACAGGGGAAATTGCTTACACAAATTGCTTTAAAGCAAAAGCAGTTGCTTTCAGATAAAACACGTTCTAATGATGCTGCAGTTTATATTGGTATACCGTATTGTCCAACCCGTTGCAGTTATTGTTCTTTTCCAGCAGGAATTGTGCCTAAGGATGAAGAATCTCAGCAAAACTTTGTAAATTTGATTGAACAAGACCTACAAAATGTGGTACAATTAATAAGTATGTATAACTTGCATATTAAATCGCTGTATATTGGCGGTGGTACACCTACAAGTTTAGATGATAAGGTTTTTGCTAATTTACTAAAATCTGTACGAAGAATATTACTGTCAACGGATTTAGATAAATTTCTTGATTTACAAGAGTTCACAGTGGAAGCTGGTCGACCGGATTGTTTCAGTATGAATAAGCTTGCGGTTATGGAAGCTGTAGGGGTGAATCGGATTAGTGTAAATCCTCAAACTTTTCATGACAAAACTTTACGTTCTATAGGCAGAAATCATACAGTTGCTGATTTTTATAAAGCTTATGAAATGGTACGTGAGAGCAGTATTCCTATAGTAAACATGGATCTTATTATTGGTCTGCCGCAGGAAACAGCAGCAGAAATAAAATATTCATTGCAGCGGGCTGTACAGCTTGCACCAGACAATCTGACTGTACACACTCTAACACTTAAACGCAGTGCACCTTTGTTTTCTATGCAGAACGAAACATTGCTGAGTACGGAGGACGCAGAAGAACTTGTACAATATGGCAGAGCTGTTGCTGCTTCTATAGGGATGGAACCATATTATCTATATCGACAGCATTATATGTTAGGGCATTTAGCTAATATAGGTTATGCACGTACAGGAGCAGAAAGTATTTATAATATTCAGATGATGGAAGAACGTCATCCTATAATTGGGGTTGGGCCTTCATCAGCCAGCAAATATCCGCTTACTGATGGACATCATCTTCGTAAGTTGAATATGCCTAAAAATGTAGAGGTGTATAAAGCAAAACTAAAAGAATTAAGTAAAAAGAGAGCAGAATTGTTTGAATAAAATATTTATTGAAAAAGGAGGAGTAATATGCTGACGACAGCACCAAGAGGAACGAAGGATATTATGCCTTCTGATGTTAGAGCATGGCACTATTTAGAAAAAATTATGCGTCAAATTTGTGCACAATATGGCTATAAAGAAATAAGAACTCCTGTTTTTGAGCATACAGAACTATTTCAGCGTGGTATAGGTGATACTACAGATGTTGTAGAAAAAGAAATGTATACTTTTACTGATCGTGGAAATCGTAGTATTACTTTGCGTCCTGAAAATACTGCCAGTGCTGTGCGCGCTTATGTAGAACATAAGCTTAGCAAAGAAGACGCTGCTGCTAAATTTTATTATATTGGCTCAATGTTTCGCTATGACAGACCGCAGGCAGGACGTTTGCGTGAATTTCATCAATTTGGTATAGAAGCATTAGGTGTAGATGGACCTAATGTTGATGCAGAGATTATTTTGCTTGCTGTGCAGGTTCTGCAAACTTTAGGACTTAAAGATTTAAAGCTGAAAATTAATTCTGTTGGCTGTCCTAAATGTCGTCCATTGCATAGAGAAAAACTGCAAGCTTTTTTTAAACCGCATTTTGAAGAGTTATGTAAGGATTGTCAAAGCCGCTATGAAAGAAACCCTCTTCGCCTTTTGGACTGCAAAAATCCTCATTGTCATGAATTAGGAAAGGGAGCACCAAGTTTAGAAGAATGCTTATGTAATGAGTGTACAGAGCATTTTAATGGACTGAAAGAATTGCTTACTGTTGCGGGCGTTGAATATGAGGTTGATCATAATCTGGTCAGAGGCCTTGATTATTATACAAAAACAGCTTTTGAAATCCAATATTCATTATTGGGAGCACAAAGTGCTGTTTGTGGCGGCGGTCGTTATGATGGACTGGTGCAGGAAATTAGTGGTGATGAAGCACGTCCTGGCATTGGTTTTGCAATGGGTATGGAACGAGTATTGTTGGCGTTGGAGAAACAGAACCTATTACCAGTCTTTGATAATAGTGTAGATGTCTATGTCGTTTGTCCTAAAAAGGAAAATTTTGCTCAGGCATTTAAGACTGTTATTCAGTTGCGGCGTAGTGGTTTTAAGGTTGAATATGATTTTAATAGCCGCAGTATGAAAGCTCAAATGAAACAGGCTAACAAATTTCAGGCTAAACAGGTGTTAATATTCGGCGAAGATGAACTCAGTCGTGGGGCTGTTACTGTACGCGACATGTCAACGAGTGAGCAGCAGGAAATCGCTGTTAATGATATTATTAGTTATTTCAATACTTTATAAATAAGTAGAGGTGCTGAAAGATGATTAAAGAAAAACGCAGCCATCATTGTGGTGAGCTGGGAAAAGAACAAGCTGGACAGCAAGTTGTACTGTGCGGCTGGGTTGCAAAGCGTCGTGATCATGGCGGCTTAATTTTTATTGATCTGCGTGATCGCAGCGGTATTGTACAGGTTGTAGCTGATCCTGACAGTGCAGGAAGCAGTTTTAAGACTGCTGAAGATATTCGTAATGAATATGTTATTAAGGTTATTGGTAATGTTCGTCTGCGTGATGAAGATACTATTAACGAGAACATTTCAACTGGTACTATAGAAGTTTTGGCGCATGATATTGAAGTGCTTAATGGAGCAAAAACTCCACCGTTTTATATCAAAGATTCTATTGATACTGATGAAAATTTGAGATTAAAATATCGTTATCTTGATTTGCGCCGTCCTGAGATGCAGAGAAACCTGATTTTGCGTCATAAGGTAGCAAAATTAATGCGTGATTATTTAGATGAGAGTAATTTCTTGGAAATTGAAACTCCAATGTTATGCAAATCTACGCCTGAAGGTGCAAGAGATTATCTTGTTCCGAGCCGTGTAAACCCAGGAAAATTTTATGCTTTGCCGCAGTCACCCCAGATTTTCAAACAGTTGCTGATGGTTGCGGGTATGGAGCGTTATTTCCAAATTGCTCGTTGTTTCCGTGATGAGGACCTGCGTGCTGATCGTCAACCAGAATTTACTCAATTAGATATGGAAATGTCTTTCATGGAAGTTGATGAAATTCTGAAATTGATGGAAGGTTTGATTGCTCATATTTTTAAAGGTGCTTTGGGTAAAGACATTGCTGTTCCGTTCCAACGTTTAACCTGGGATGATGCTATGGATCGTTATGGCAGTGACAAGCCTGATTTACGTTTCGGTATGGAGTTGAAAAATGTCAGTGATGCTGTAAGCGGCTGCACTTTCCAAGTATTTAATAATGTTATTGCTAACGGTGGTCAGGTAAAATGTATAAATGTAAAAGGTTATGCTAATATTCCCAGACGTGAGCTGGATGGATTAGTACAATTCTGCGGCATTTATGGTGCTAAAGGAATGGCTTGGCTTCAGTTCCCAGAAGAAGGCGGTGTAAAATCTTCTATTGCTAAATTCTTCAGTGAGGAAAATATCGAGGCTATAAAGAAAGTTGCTGAAGTTGAAGCAGGTGACTTGTTGCTCTTTGTTGCTGATAAGCCGTCTGTAGTGGCAGCTTCTTTGGGTGCATTGCGTATAGAAATGGCTAAACGCCGTGGTCTGATTGATCCTAATAAACTGGCGTTTACTTGGGTTGTAGATTTCCCGATGTTTGAATACAATGAAGAAGAAAAACGTTATGTAGCAATGCATCATCCGTTTACTGCTCCTCGTGATGAAGATTTACCGTTGCTTTTGACTGATCCGGGAAAAGTTTACGCTAAAGCTTATGATATGGTTTTAAATGGCACAGAAATTGGCGGTGGTTCTATTCGTATTCATCGTCGTGATGTACAAAAGATGGTATTTGAAGCTATTGGTTTGTCTGATGAGGAAGCGCAAGAGAAATTTGGTTTCATGATGAATGCATTTGAGTATGGTGCTCCACCGCATGGAGGGTTGGCATTTGGTTTGGATCGTTTGATTATGATTATGGCTCAGCGTGATTCTATCCGTGATGTAATTGCTTTCCCGAAAACTCAAAGTGCTTCTGATCTTATGACTCAGGCTCCGAATGATGTTGATGAAAAACAGTTACGTGAACTGCATATTAAGACTAGTCTTTTAGTAAAAAAAGACAAAGAGCAAAAATAAGTTATAAAACAAGAAAATAAAAATTCAAAAACTTTTTATGGAAGCGTTGAAAAACGCTTCCATTTTTGATATTATATGTATGTCGATGTAAATAAAATAAAGCGATTTTAGTTATTATACCCCTGCGATGTACGTTACATTGCTCCACAGGTTTTGAGCCAACACTCTAACCTAGGGAGCCTGATACTCCTTCTTTCAAAAACACGCCTCCTTTGAGTGGAAGTTTGCGACTGTTAGGGAAGGCACCCACCTGCACATGCAGGTTCAAAACATGGAGCTGGACGGCATTGTGGGGATTAATTTTTTGTATTGCTTTGAATTGACTATCTGCTGCTGTTTAGGCGGCGAAAGTTTTGAGGTATAGATTTATGCAGGATAATTTATTCTCTAATTTATTTGAAGAAAGTCGTATACAGAAAAAGCCCCTCGCTGATAGAATGAGACCGGAAAAACTTAGTGATTTTGTAGGGCAGGAAAAAGCTGTTGGTATTGGCAGTCCATTAAGGCGTATGATTGAACGTGATATGCTTCAGTCGGTATTGTTTTATGGCCCTCCTGGAACTGGTAAAACAACTTTAGCAAAAGTAATTGCTGGTGTGACAGGAGAAAAATTTGTTGCAATTAATGCTGTTTCCAGCGGAGTGCCAGAGCTGCGCAAAATTATTGCTAAAGCTAAGGAAGAACGTTATAGCGGTGGTGGACGTACTATCATTTTTATTGATGAAATACATAGATTTAATAAAGCACAACAGGATGTATTATTGCCTTATGTAGAAAATGGTATTATTGTACTTATAGGAGCTACTACAGAAAATCCTTTTTTTGAAATTAATTCACCATTGCTTTCGCGAATGAAGGTAGTACGGTTGGAGAAGTTACAGTCGCCGCAAATTATAAAGATAATGCAGCGAGCTATTAGTGACAGAGAGCATGGTTTTGGTGGAAACTTTATTGCTGAACCAGAAGCACTTGCCGTTATAGCGGACTTTTCTGCTGGAGATGCTAGAGGAGCATTGAATATTTTAGAACAGGCAGAGTTTATGCTGCCAGATTCCGGTGAGCGCATATTGACATTAGAGATTTTGAAAAGTGTGATAGGTTCAGCCTTACAGCGTTATGATAAAAAAGGTGATCAGCATTATGATATTGTCAGTGCTTTCATTAAAAGTATGCGCGGCAGTGATGCAGATGCTGCTTTGCACTATCTTGCACGAATGATAGAAGGCGGAGAAGATTTACGTTTTATTGCACGCCGTATAATTATTTGTGCAGCTGAAGATGTTGGGTTAGCTGATCCGCAGGCATTGGTTATTGCTAATGCAGCAGCTCAGGCAGCGGATTTTGTTGGTTGGCCGGAGGCTCAAATCCCATTGGCAGAAGCCGTATGTTATATTGCTAATGCACCTAAGAGCAATGCATCTTATATGGGGATTGCAGCAGCTTGTGCTGATGTACGCAGTAAAAACTGCGGTAGTGTTCCTAAGCATTTACGTGATGCACATTATCCTGGAGCGAAAGCTTTGGGGCATGGAAGTGATTATAAGTATCCTCATAACTATCCTGGAGCATGGGTTGAACAGCAGTATCTGCCAAATGAGTTACTGGGAAGAAAATATTATGTCCCAACTGAGAATGGACAAGATAAAATAAGAAAAAAATAGTTTAGTAAAGCTATGTATAGCTTAAACAAATCTTCCGAAATGTTGGATTTAAAATCTAACTATTGGAAGATTTTCTTTTATATGCAGTGTTTTTAAGATTATTTAATTGATGTATTTGAGTATATTAGAGTTTGCGCAAATGTTGTTAAATGTAAAATAATGCAATACTTATGGCATTTAGATATTTTAAGATTTATATGTTTGAAAATATAATAAATGCAAACAGACTGTTTTTTTTGAAATAAAAATGAAGAAAATATTAAAACTGATCAGAAAGAGAGATGGAAAATAGGACGTAGATATCTATACAAAAATTGCATACATCCTGTATAAAATGTGCTATAATTAAAAGATAAAACTGGGATATTGTTTTCATTTATAAGAATATCAGGAGGTGCTTTATTGTGGATAATAGTCAAACAAAAAAAGATATGGAAACAGAAGATTTTGCGCCTCAAGATTTAGATGAATATGGGGATATTCGAATAGCAGATGAAGTTATTTGTATAGTAGCAAGTTTAGCGGCACAGGAAGTACCTGGAGTAGTAAGTATGAGCGGAGGTTTTACTGATGGTATTAACCGCTTTTTAGGCAAAGATAATGCTTCAAAGGGGGTTCATCTTAAGTTTGAAGGTAAACTTGTAAATGCCAGTGTTTATATAAATGTGGAATATGGTTGCTGTATTCCAGAAATAGCTTTAGAAGTACAAGAAAAAGTAAAAGAGGCTATTGAGGCTATGACTGGTTATGAAGTACAGTTTGTTGACGTTAATGTAGAAGGTGTTGCTAAACGACAGGAAAGTGATTTGGAGAAAGAAACTTCTTCTGAAATTGATATGGCGGATATATTACGTGCACAGCATCAGAGTGCTGAGGCAACGGAGGCTAACTCCTTTGAACAACAATTAGTAAAATTACATACAGAACCAGATTTTCGTTTGTTGACTGAGGAACATATAGAAGATAAACATAAACAGTTTTTTGAGGAGGAGTAATTACTATGAGAATTGCAGATAGAGTTATTCTGACGTTGTATACTATTTTGATGGCTGTAGTTTCAGTATTTACATTGCTTTGCAGTCTTGGAGTATTTTCAGAGTTGGATATGGTTTCTTTTATCAATCATATTCCTGGGAGTTGGATATATGCTGTTGGCAGTGTAATAATGTTGTTGGTGAGTGTTCGTCTTTTAATTACCGGACTTGGTCTTACTGGTGTAAGTTCTTTGAAACTTAGCGAAAGTGATAAAGGTAAAGTTTTGGTAGGAAAAGGTGCTTTAGAGGATTATATTGCTGTTTTAGCACAGGAAATTTATGGTATTCATAATGTGAAAGTTATTGTAAAACTGGATGATGAAGGTATTAACGTGCGAATTAATGCCTCAATTGAGCCTGGAATTAATATTCCAGAGACATCTGGCGAAATAAAAAGCAATGTACGAGACAGTATTAAAAAAGTGACAGGAATTGAAGTTAAAGATATAGAGCTGTTCTTTAAACAGATAAAGACAAAGGAAGAATAGGAGGACACTTTTATGTTTAATGATATTTTAAATGATATCTGGAATAATTATCGTGGTCGTCTGCTTTGTTCGATATTTGGTCTGTTTATTGGCGTTATAGTATTATGGCTGGGATTTTTTAAAGCATTGTTCCTTATGTTATGTATAGGTGTAGGTTTTTTTATCGGAAATAAACTTGATAATAAAGAGGATCTGATAGAGTGGTTGGATAGGCTTTTGCCTCCTGGTTATCATAGATAATAAGAACATGCTGTAATTCAGATAGCTAAAGATAAATAACTATTAAATAAATTAAGGAGAGTGTAAAAATTATGATTAGAAGAATTTCCAGAGAGGTTGCTTTACAGACATTATTTCAGATAGATTTTAGTAATTGTGAAAAAGAATTTGCTTTAGATGCTGCTTTAGCAGAGCGTGAAGAACTAGGTGCTGAAAGTGCACGTGAGCGTGTGCGTAGTTATGCTGCTGTATTAGTGAACGGTGTTATGGATAATTTACAGGCAATAGATAATGAACTTGGTAAGTTTGCCGTTGACTGGTCTATTGAACGTATGCCGGCTACTGATAGAAATATTTTACGTATAGCTGTGTTTGAGATGCTGCATGAAAAGCCTGCTTTGGCAGTTGGGATAGCTATTAATGAAGCCGTAGAAATTGCTAAAACCTATGGGACAGAAGAATCACCACGCTTTATTAATGGTGTTTTGGGTAAGCTAGCTAAAAAATGAGTAGAAATATATATTTAGGTATAGATACTAGCTGTTATACAACATCGGTTGCTGTTTTAGATGAAGATGGCAGTCTTTTGGATGAAGCAAGGCAGATTTTGCAAGTGAATCCTGGAAGATGCGGTTTGCAGCAATCAGAGATGGTGTTTCAGCATACTAGAAATCTACCATGCTTAATAGAAAAAGTATTATTGGGACGGGATTATAAACTTGCAGCTGTTGGTGTCAGTGGTTATCCAAGACCTATAGAAAATTCATATATGCCGGCATTTCTTGCTGGATTAAGTGTTGCACGCAGTCTTAGTGCTGCATCTGGTGCTGCATTGGAGATTATCAGTCATCAAGAAAATCATTTGGAAGCGGGTCTATGGTCAGCACATGGACCAAATGCGGAGAGATTTCTTTTATTGCATGCCAGTGGAGGAACAACAGATTTATTACTTTGTGAGGCTTTAGAAAATAAGAGATATCGTTTGCTTCAGATAGGCGGCAGTATAGATTTACATGCTGGACAGTTCGTTGATCGTATTGGTGTGGCACTCGGATTGCAGTTTCCCACAGGACAAGCACTGGAAAAGTTGGCTGAACAGGCAATTGAAAAAATAGATTTACCTGTTTCTGTAAATAAATTGGATGTAAGTTTATCTGGACCTGCAACGGCTGCTTTACGTAAACTGGAAGCTGGTGCAGATGCTGCTTCCTTAGCTTTAGGAGTAGAATATACGTTGGCAGAAACATTTGCACGTATGCTGCGTAATGGTGCTGCTGCTTATAAAGTACAGAATGTAATTTTGGTAGGCGGAGTTGCCTCTAATGCTTATATAAGGCGGCATGTAGAAGTTAAATTGGCAAAGCGGCAGGTACGTCTTTGGGTGCCGGAAGCACGTTTTAGCTGTGATAATGCCAGTGGCTGTGCGGCTTTGGCATGGAGAATGCATAGGGAAAATGAAGGATAATATTTATTCTGTAAGTGAAATTAATAATTATATTAAGGGCATTTTAGAGCGTGATTTAGAGCTGAAAAATTTACAGATTATTGGTGAAGTATCTAATTTTAAACGTTATCCTTCAGGTCATTGTTACTTTACTCTTAAAGATGCTGGTGGGATTCTAAAATGTGTTATGTTTCGCAGTAAAGCTATGGGATTACGTTTTGAACCATGTAATGGAGATACGGTACTTGCTGTGGGGCGTCTTGCTGTTTATGAGCGTGATGGAATTTATCAGTTGTATACAGATTTGATGTTGCAGCAAGGTGCAGGCGATCTTATGCAGGCTTATGAAAGATTAAAATATAAGCTGGAAAAAGAAGGTTTGTTTGCAGCAGAAGCAAAAAAGTCTTTGCCTTTTAATCCACGTACTGTAGGCATTATAACTTCATCAGTAGGTGCAGCAGTACGTGATATAATTACAGTATCTCGCAGAAGAAATAATGGAGTACATCTGCTTCTTTATCCAGTAAAAGTACAAGGCAGCGGAGCTGCTTCTGAAATAGCCAAAGCAATAGAATTTTTTAATCGTCAAAAACTTGCGGAAGTTTTGATTGTAGGACGCGGAGGCGGTTCTATTGAAGATTTGTGGGCTTTTAATGAAGAACGGACAGTTAGAGCTGTAGCTGCCTCGAAAATACCTATTGTGAGTGCAGTAGGACATGAAACTGACTTCACTTTGTGTGATTTTGCAGCAGATGTACGTGCTGCTACACCTTCTCAGGCAGCAGAGTTAGTTGTAACTGATGTTGATGAGTGTAGACGTCGGGTAGAGTATTTAGTGAAACGTTGTCAAAGTTTGATGAGAACATATCTGATGAATATACAGCACAGGATTGAGAGGGTCAATGCCTCCTGGATATTGAAAGATCCGGAAAAAATTTTTTCAGTTCAGGAGCAGAGAATAGATACAGCTAAAAAACATATGGCTGATGCAATGCAGGAAAAACTGAGCAAAAGGGAGCAGGCTTTTGCTTTGGCGATAGCACGTATGGATAGTTTAAGTCCTCTAGCTGTTTTAGGACGTGGTTATACTGTGACACAAAAGGAAGATTATACTCTTGTTAAAAGTACTGCTCAGGTAAATTGGGGAGATGAGCTGATTACAACAGTATCAGACGGCAAAATTATTTCTCTTGTTCAGCAGGTTGAAAGGCGGTAACAAATGTCTGTAAAAAAAATATCTAAAAATATCAAGTTTGAGGATGCTTTAAGTGAACTGGAAACACAGGTGCAGCTTTTAGAAAGTGGAGAGTTATCTTTGGAACAGGCATTAGATGTTTTTAAATATGGTGTAGAATTGAGTAAGGTGTGTACTACTAAATTGGAAACAGTGAAACAGGAAGTAGAAAAAATAGTTATCAATAATAGTGAGAACGAAGAATATAAATTAGAAGTATTCCAAGATTTGGAGGGAAAGTAATGGATTTTCAAGCATATTATGCTAACCAGCAAAAATTGGTAGAGAGTTTTTTACGTAATAGAATTGCAAAAAAAGGAATATCTCGTGTTGATGAAGCTATGGAGTATAGTTTAATGGCAGGCGGCAAACGAATTCGCCCCATTTTATTAATGGCTTCTGCCGAAGCTGTTGGCAGTAAGGGGTATAATTATTTACCAGTGGCTTGCGGATTAGAGATGATTCATACATATTCTCTGATACATGATGATTTACCTTGCATGGATGATGATGATTATCGCCGTGGCCGACTGACAAATCATAAGGTTTTTGGTGAAGCTATGGCTGTTTTAGCTGGCGATGGACTTTTAACACTGGCATTTGAAGTAATGTTGGAACAAAAGAATGTTAAACCAGAAGCTTTAATTGAAACTATACGTGAGATGGCTATGTGTGCAGGGAATTTTGGTATGATAGGCGGACAGGGTTTAGATCTGGAGTATGAAGACAAACAGATAACTCCTGAGCAGCTGCGTAAGCTGCACAGCGGTAAAACGGGTGCACTTTTTATTGCTGCTGTCCGTGGAGGAGCACATTTGGCTGGAGCAACAGATGAACAGCTTTTAGCACTTACAAAGTTTGCTGATCTATTAGGTTTGGCTTTTCAGATTACAGATGATATTCTTGATGTTGAAGGTACTGAAGAATTACTTGGTAAACCAGTGGGCAGTGATGAGAAAAACCATAAATCTACATATGTAAGTCTTTATGGCTTGCAGGCTGCACATGAATTGGCTGAAAAAACAGTTAATGAAGCCTTAGAATATTTGGAAATTTTTGGCGAGAATGCAGAACCTTTACGCGAAATTACACGTTTAATGACAAATAGAAATAAATAATCATGTGATTATGCTGCTTGATAGATAGCTGCATTCTCATATTTTATTATATTAGAGGATGAATATATGTCAGAAGCAAAGATATTAAATACAATAAATTCACCAGAAGATGTAAAAAAATTATCTTTGGCAAAATTAGAGCAGCTTGCCGAAGAAATAAGGACATTGCTTATAGAGGTTATTTCTCATACAGGTGGGCATTTAGCACCTAACCTTGGTGTTGTAGAGCTTACTTTAGCATTACATAAAGTTTTTTCCACACCAAAAGATAAGCTTATTTTTGATGTAGGACATCAGTCGTATATACATAAAATTATTACAGGACGAAGAGAGCAATTTCCCACTTTGCGTCAATATGGAGGTCTTTCAGGTTTTCCTAAGCGGAATGAAAGTGAACACGATGCTTTTGGTACTGGTCATTCCAGTACGTCCATTTCAGCAGCTTTGGGTATGGCTTGTGCACGTGATTTGCAGGGAGAAGATTATAATGTAGTTGCAATTATAGGTGATGGATCTATGACTGGCGGCATGGCTTTTGAAGCCTTGAATAATGCTGGTATGTTGCATAAAAAAATGATAGTTGTGCTTAACGATAACGAGATGTCTATTTCTAAAAATGTTGGTGCAATGAGTGAATATTTATACCAGTTGAGAACAGGTGAAACCTATAATAAAATAAAAAATGACATTGAAGGTTGGCTAAAAAATCTGGAGTTTGGCTCTGATGTTTTAAAAGTAATCCGTCGCTTAAAAGGCAGTGTAAAATATCTTATGGTGCCTACTTCAATTTTTGAAGAGTTGGGATTCACCTATCTTGGACCTGTAGACGGACATGATTTAAATAGTTTATTGGAGGTATTGCAGGCAGCTAAACGAATTGATGGGCCTGTTATGGTACATGTACTTACTAAAAAAGGTAAGGGATATAAACCTGCTGAAGAAAGTCCAAATAAATTTCATGGTACAGGGCCTTTTGAAATTGCAACAGGTAAGAAAGTAGTAAAAGCTGGTATGCCTGTTACTTATACGGAGGTTTTTGGAAAAACTTTAGCGGAGTTGGCAGCTACTGATAAAAAAATAGTTGGAATTACGGCTGCTATGCCTGAAGGCACGGGTTTGAATATTTTTGCTAAGTCCTATCCAGAACGATTTTTTGATGTAGGTATAGCAGAGCAGCATGCTGTTACGGCGGCAGCAGGTATGGCAGCTGCTGGGATGAAACCTGTGACAGCAATTTATTCTTCTTTTATGCAGCGTGCTTACGATTCTGTGATACATGATATTTGTATGCAGAATTTACACGTTACTATGTGTCTTGACAGGGCAGGTTTGGTTGGAGATGATGGATATACACATCATGGTGTATTTGATTATGCTTATCTGCGCAGTATTCCTAATATGACGGTAATGGCTCCTAAAGATGAAAATGAATTGCGCCATATGTTGAAAACAGCATTGGAGTTTAATGGACCTATATCAATTCGTTATCCTCGCGGCAGTGGTATAGGAGCAGATTTGAGTGAAAATTTGCATACAATAGAAGTTGGAAAAGCTGAAGTTTTATTTGAGGGCAGAGATGTTTGTATTTGGGCTATAGGCAGTATGGTTCAAAGTGCTGTGGAATCAGCTGTATTATTGGAGCAGCAGGGAATTAGTACTGGAATAGTTAATATGCGTTTTGCTAAGCCTTTGGATGAAAAATTGTTGGTGGAGCACGCTAAGAGATATAAGAAGATAATTGTTGTGGAAGAAGGCGTG
The DNA here is from genome assembly GCA_964595445.1 of uncultured Phascolarctobacterium sp. Taxonomy (GTDB): domain Bacteria; phylum Bacillota; class Negativicutes; order Acidaminococcales; family Acidaminococcaceae; genus Phascolarctobacterium_A. Next base: position 10,825 of record CAZQQK010000001.1, on the reverse strand, counting down.
CTTGCTGGTGGTGTAGGCAGTGCTGTTCTAGAAACACTTAATAGGTATGAACTGCTTGAGCAATGTGACTTGCTTTGCTTGGGAATTCCAGATGAATTTGTCGTACATGGTGACAAAAAGCTGCTTTTCTGTGATTTAGGCTTAGATACACAATCAATTGCTGATAAAGCAGCAGCTTTTGTAAAGGGTGAATGAGAATGAAAAAAGACCGTTTGGATGTACTGCTTGTAAACAGAGGCATTTTTGAAAGTCGAGCTAAAGCACAGGCTGCAGTAATGGCTGGACAAGTACTTGTTAATGAGCAGAAAATAGATAAGCCAGGTACTCCGGTAGCAGCGGAAGTAACAATTCGCTTATTGGGAAATAAGTTGCCATATGTTAGCCGTGGAGGGCTAAAATTAGAAAAGGCACTGCAAATTTTTCCTATAAGTGTAAAGAATAAAATAGTTGCAGATATTGGTGCATCTACGGGCGGCTTTACAGACTGTGCTTTGCAAAATGGTGCTGCTAAGGTTTATGCTATTGATGTTGGTTATGGTCAGTTGGCATGGAAACTGCGTAATGATGAGCGTGTAATTAATATGGAACGTACTAATGTACGTTATTTAGAGGCAGATAGTTTGCCGGAACAGGTAGATGCTGCAACTATAGATGTGGCTTTTATTTCGTTGGATAAGATTTTACCTGCCGTTCATAAAATTCTAAAACCTGAGGGATTTGTTATTGCACTTATTAAACCGCAATTTGAAGCAGGTAAAGAAAATGTGGGAAAAAAAGGTGTTGTGCGCGATGCTTCTGTACATGAGAAAGTTATAAATGATGTTATTGATTTTGCTAAGACAGAAGGCTTTGGTATAGCTGGTCTTGATTTCTCGCCTATAAAAGGTCCTGAGGGCAACATAGAATACTTATTACATTTGACACTTGGTGCCGATGATGCTGTGGATGCAGAGCAGATAGCACAGCTTGTAAGGCGCAGTCATGGTGATTTAGATTAAATCAGAGGCATGAAATGAAAGCTAAACGTTTGGGAATTTTTCCTAATTTGAGCAAAGAAAATGTTTGTATAGCACTGCCCGAATTTGTACAGTTATGTCGATATTGGGGATTAGAACCTGTACTGCCGTCTGCAGTTGCTGGACAATATAATTGCAGTGCTTATGATGAAAATAAAATACTTACACTCAAAACTCTTGATGTTGCTGTAAGTCTTGGCGGCGATGGAACTTTATTGCAGATGGCACGTTATTTGGCACCTATCGAAGTACCGGCTTTTGGCATAAATTTTGGGAAGCTTGGATTTTTAGCGGAAATAGATTTGCAGGGAATGTATAAAGCTATCAGTCGTTTAGCTCAGGGAAATTATTCGCTTGAAAATCGGAGTTTACTGCAGGCACACGTACTGCGGGGAGAAAAAGTTGTGGCTAAAGCACACGCTTTAAATGATTTTGTACTTGCTAAAGGAATGTTCAGTAAATTGGCACATATGATGCTGTTTATTAATGGTCGGCGGTCTGGAAAATATGCAGCTGATGGTCTGATTATTGCTACAGCAACTGGCTCAACTGCATATTCTCTTTCAGCAGGAGGACCTTTAGTAATGCCGGAATTGGACGTAAGTGTAATTACTCCAGTTTGTGCACATTCGCTGACGAATAGAGCTTTAGTAATTCCAATGTCTGAGAAAATTGAGTTAAGACCTATTCCTGGAAGTGAAGAAATGATGCTTTCTGCTGATGGGGAAAATGTTATAGAAGTGCGTAATGATACAAGTGTATATATTGAAAAATGTCCTTATAATATGCAATTTATCAGGCTGACAAGCAGAGATTATTATCAGACATGGCAACAAAAGCTGATGCGTAATCTTTAAGATGTCATATAAAAATCATCTATTTTATTAAGTTTATAGCTACATGAATTTTTTATAAATTAATTTCTAAACGGGGTGATTTATTATGAAAATGACCAGACATGCTAAAATCAAAGAAATTATTGACAACAATAAAATTGAAACACAGGAGGATTTGGCTGCTGCTTTGCGCCATCAAGGAATAGATGTTACTCAGGCTACTGTTTCCAGAGATATAAAGGAGCTTATGTTGGTAAAAGTACCTGATGCTAACGGACACTATCATTATGCTTATCCTAAGGAGCATGGCATGATGCTGACGATGGAACGTTTGGAACGTACTTTTAATGATTCTATTGTTAGTGTGCGTTTTTCTGACAGCATGGTAGTTCTGCGCACACTGCCTGGTACAGCTCAGTCTGTAGCTTTTGCTGTTGACTATATGAAATGGCCGGAAATTTTGGGAACTATTGCTGGTGATGATACCGTTTTTATTGCTGTTGCTAATAAAGAAGATGTAGCTTTGCTGCTTAAACGTTTCAAGGAATATATGTAAGTGAGGTTCTTATGCTGCAATCATTGCATGTTCATAATTTTGCCTTATTAGAAGATGTACATGTTAGTTTTACTGATGGTTTTAATGTTTTTACTGGTGAAACTGGTGCGGGAAAATCTATACTCATTGATGCGTTCAGTGTTGTATTGGGTGGAAGAGCTTCTTCGGATTATGTACGCAGCGGAACAGATGGCTTATGGGTGCAGGCTGTTTTTGATATTTCCGAACATTCATCAGTTAAAGAATTGCTGTCAGAGCATGGTTTAGATGCAGATGATGATTTATTTCTTAAAAGACAGATTAGTACATCTGGGAAGAGTCGTGCATTTATTAATGGAGTACAGGTTCCTCTTGCTGTCTTAAAGATAATTGCTTCTAAGTTAGTAGATATTCATGGACAGCATGAAAACCAAGATTTGTTGAAACCTGAGACAGCATTAAGGCTAACAGATGCTTTTGGTGGAGCTGTACTTGCTGAAGCTTTTTCTATATATCGTAACTTATATGATGAATATGTTGAAGTTTCAAAAAAATTAAGACAACTAGAGCAGGATAATTCTCGACAGGATTTACTTTTGGATCGTTATGCTTGGGAGATTAAAGAGATAACTGAAGCTAGGCTGCAGATTGGGGAAGAAACAGACTTAGAGAATGAGGCTAAGATACTACGTCATAGTGAACGTATTTTAAAGGCTGTTGATAATTCTTATAATTTGCTTAATTCAGAAGATGCTGTTTTAGCAAATCTGGCACGTGTACGTGAACAATTACAATATGCAGCACGTTATGATGACCGTCTTAGTCCTTTAGCTGAATCTGCTGACAGTGCATGGATTACTTTAGATGATTGTCGTACAGAATTAAGCGAGTATATGGCAGCAAGTGATTTTAATATTGATAGGGCTGCGGCAATACAAGAACGTTTAGATACTATTTATCGTTTACAAAAGAAATATGGCGGAAGTACGCAGGCTGTTATGGATTATTTAGCAGAAACGCAGCAGAGATTTGAACAGCTGAAAAATATTGCTGATACTATTGAATTAGTAAAAAAACAAGCTGCCGATATTTTCGTTAAGCTTGAAAGTGCTGCTGCTGTACTTACGAAGATGCGTGAAAAAAGTGCAGCTGAGTTAGAACAACAAATTACAGCACATATACATGATTTAGCTATGCCTAATGGTGTATTAAAAATAGATTTTAAAGCTTTGGAAAACTTCACAGCTACAGGAAGAAATGCGCTGCGGTTCTATTTCAGTGCTAATATAGGAGAGCCTTTAAATGAGTTGGAAAAGGTTGCCAGTGGTGGTGAATTAAGCAGAATTGCTTTAGCTGTAAAAACTGTTTTGTTGAATCAAGGCGAAGTAGGAACGATGGTCTTTGATGAAATTGATACAGGGGTAGGAGGTATAACTGCTCAAAAAATGGCAACAAAAATAGCAGTTATATCTGCACGCCATCAAGTGCTTTGTATTACACATTTGCCGCAGATAGCTGCTTTTGCCGATAATCATATACATATCGAAAAACGCAGTACAGATGGACGCACAATAACTGAACTTACTATTCTTGATTATAATGGTCGCTTGCAGGAGCTTGTAAGAATGACTACAGGAGCAACCGCCAGCAGAGCAGCTTTTGAAAGTGCAACGGAGTTGCTGAGAGGTGCAGAGGAATTGAAAAACAGCTTTCAGTAATAATGATATGGAGAGATAAAAATGCTGAAGAAATTTCATGAAAAGGATTTAGATGAAGTTTATGTAGAGGGCAGTAATGAAGAAGTATTTAGTGGACGTTTGTTGAAGGTTCAGCGTGATCATGTAACTTTGCCTAATGGAAATGATACGACAAGAGAATATATTCGCCATCCAGGTGCAGTAGCAGTTATTCCTGTTTTGGAGGATGGCAGTATAGTATTGGTTAAGCAATGTCGTTATCCTTTGAGTACATTGCTGTGGGAGATTCCGGCAGGCAAGCTTGATCATGGTGAAAATGAGGATTATGAAGAATGTGCCCGTCGTGAACTGAGTGAGGAAACTGGTTATGAAGCAAATAATTGGCAGCACATTATTAGTATTGCTACAACACCTGGATTTTCTGATGAAATAATTCATATTTATAAGGCATGGAATATGAAAAAATATTTGCAACATACCGATGAAGATGAATTTATCGGAGTTAAGGCTTTTACTGTAAGTCAGCTTAAGAAGATGATTGAAGACGGTGAGCTATATGATGCTAAGACATTATGTGCACTTTATGCAGCAAAAGTAATATGATAGCTGCTGCTTAGGCCGTCGGATTTTCCGACGGCTGTTTTATTGAAGCCTTATAAATGCATATAAAATATGGAGGTCGTTAGTTGTGAAAAAGAAACTATTATTAACTGCTTTGATGACATTAACTGTATTTTCAGCTTTAGGCTGTGAAGCTGCTGATTTTCCAAATGAAATAAAGACAAAGCAGGGGATTGTAGCAGGAACTTATGACGATAAACATCAAGTTGTACAATGGTTAGGTGTTCCTTATGCACAGCCTGCTGTTGGAGAAAATCGCTGGCGTGAAACGCAGAAAGCTAAAAAATATAAAGGTGTTTTAGATTGCGGTAAAGCGGCTTCAGCTAATATTCAGTATAATGGTAAGAACGTATTAGGAGAAGAAGGTATTTTGACACTTGATATTGTACGACCAGATTCAAAAGAAAAAAATCTTCCTGTATTAGTATATATTCATGGGGGCAATAATCAAGCAAGCAACAGTCATCTTATGGAAGGCAATAAGTTGGCTCAGGAAGGCAAAATGGTTTATGTTTCGATACAGTATCGCTTAGGTTTATTGGGATTTAATAATCTTCCTGCTTTGGTTGATGGGAATAAAAGAGAAAAGAGCGGCAACTTTGGTTTGTTGGATCAGGCAGAAGCATTAGATTGGGTAAAGGATAATATAAAAGGCTTTGGCGGTAATCCAAACAATATTACTGTTGCAGGTTTTTCCGCAGGCGGTCGCGATGTTATGGCAATGCTGATTTCTCCAGTTTTTAAAAATAAGTTTGATAAAGCTATTTCTTTCAGCGGAGGATTAACTGTTGCTAATTATAATGACAGCCGTAAGGTTATTGCACAAAAGCTTGCTCCGTTAGTTATAGAAGATGGGAAACAGAACAATATAATTAATGCTGAAAACTGGCTGCTTAGTGAAAATGGCAAGGATAAAAAAGCTGTTCATAATTATTTGGCAAATATGAAAGCAGAACGTATTGCCCCTGTAATGGCAGGTGCGGTTATTCGTATGAGTTCTTTTCCTCATTTGTTCGGTGACGGAAATGTGCTGCCTGAGGAAGGTTTTGCAAGCAAAAAATTTAATAGTGTCCCTCTTTTAATGTTGGCTAGTGCTGATGAATTTAGTTCTTTTGCTGCACGTGATCCTTTCTTTAAAAACCGTTTGGACAAGATTAATCATGACTCTATGGTAACAAATGAGTTCAGCTTTGCTAATAAATATGGCAGTGCTTTATATGCTTTCTTTAATGGACAGGAAGCAGCAGAAACTATTTATCCGCATTATAAAAATAGTATATATGTATGTAATTTTTTATTTGGTCATACGGCTGATGCAGTAAGTCAGGAGTATAAGCTGCGTAATGGCGCAATGCATGGAATTTTTCAACCATTTCTTACAGATCAGGTATATCCTTATACGAAAAATACTGATGCCTTTGAGCAGTTTGGTTCTAAAGAGCTTAGCAAAGCTTTTATTGCTTCTATAGTTGCTTTTATGAATACAGGAAATCCAAATACATCACTTTTAGGAACGACTTGGCAGGCATGGAATCCGGAATATCGCCCGGAATTGGTCTTCGATGCTAATAAGCGTCATGCGCGTATTAGCAGCATTAACAGCAGGGTAAGTTATGAAGGAATTTTAGCAGAAATGGATAATGATAAGAGTATTAGTGAACAAAGTAAAAAATATATTATTCATAATGTATTAAATGGTCGTTGGTTTAGTGATAAGCTTGATGATAAATATGGCAATCCTAGTTTGTGGAAAATTTAAAGTAAGAGGAGCTGAAAAATTTGAATAAAGAGAATATAGATACAGTTAAGCATGGCAGTAATATAGCACGTGCAGATATTGATGGTGCTTGTAAATGGCATATTTATGATATTTATGTTGATGAAGAACAATGGCATAATGCTTGTGATGAATACAAAAATAAATTGCCGCAACTGAAAGCAATGCAGGGCACTTTGCAAACGGCAGAAAATATTTTGGCAGCGTTAAAGTTAAACGATGAGTTAGGTAAGCTGTTGGAAAAAATTTATGCTTATGCACGATTACAACAGGATGCAGATAATACAGATCAACATTTACAGGCTTTAGCAGGAGAGGCAGAAGCTCTTGCTGCTGAATATAATAATGCTAATTCTTTTATAGAATCTGAAATAGTAGCTTTGGGCAGTGATACACTGAATGTAATGTTGGAGCAGACAACTGCGTTGGGTGAATATAAATTTTATATTAACAATTTATTGCGTTTATCTAAGCATGTTTTATCGGCGGAAAAAGAGGCTGTTTTTGCACAAAGCCAATTAGCAACTGGTACTGCTGCCGCTGCTTTTAGAGCACTTGTAAGTGCAGATATGCAGTTTCCTGAAGTAAAGGATGCTGAGGGAAAAATAAAAACTGTCAGTGAAGGAAACTATCTTTTGAATATGACTTCCAGTGATAGGGAGTTAAGAAAAAATTCCTTCAAAGGCTTGATGGGAACCTATCATAAATTTCGCAATACATTAGCAGCTACACTTACAGGCAGTGCAAGAACAGCGTACTTTTTTGCTAATGTACATAATTATAAAGATACGTTGGAAGCGGCGTTAGCTGGGGATAATATTCCTACAACTCTTTATGATGGTTTAATTAATGTTGTGCATGAAAATTTTACTCCTTTACATGAGTATATGCAGCTGAAAAAAGATTTACTTGGCTATGAACAGTTACATGCATATGATATTTATGTTCCTATTTCTTCCGCAGGGGACAGTTTTGCTTACAGTTTTACAGAAGCCTGCACTAAGGTAGAGGAGGCTTTAAAGCCTTTAGGTAAGGAATATATTGCAGATCTTCATTATGGTATGACTAATGGTTGGATTGATATTTACGAAAATAAGGGTAAACGTTCTGGAGCTTATTCATGGGGAGTTTATGGGGTACATCCTTTTGTTTTGCTGAATTATCAGCCACGGTATAACAGTATGTCTACAATTGCTCACGAAATGGGTCATGCAATGCACAGTTATTACAGCAGTAAAGCACAGACATATATAAACAGTGATTATACTATCTTCTGTGCTGAAGTTGCTTCTACAACTAATGAGATTTTATTATTGGAGCATATGCTTAATAATTCTACAGATGAGCAAAAGGTTTATTTGCTTACTCAGTTCTTGGAAGCAGTGCGTACTACTGTTTACAGACAGGTACAGTTTGCTGAATTTGAAAAATATATTCATTCAGAAATAACTGCTGGCCGTTCTTTACAGGCAGAAAAGTTGGAAGAATATTGGCTGCAGATAAATAAAGATTATTATGGTTTAGCTTTAACTGTAGATAATGAACTGGCAAGTGAATGGTCACGTATACCGCATTTCTATACACCATTTTATGTTTACAAATATGCAACGGGTTATAGTGCTGCTACAGCATTTGCTCATAGTATTTTAAATGATGGAAGTGAAGCGGTTGCTAAGTATCATGGATTCTTGCAAGCTGGCGGCAGTGATTATTCGCTGAAAATCTTGCAAAAAGCAGGTGTTGATCTTAATACACCAAAGCCTGTTACTGTAACATTACATAAGTTTGCTGATAAACTGAAAGAACTAAAAGACATTTTAGGAAGATAAAAATAAGTGCTGAAAAATTTTCGTTTTAATGCTTGACAATATTAATAAAGCAGAGTATAATACATATTGTTCCGAGTTGTTCGGAACTAGAAATGCCGAAGTGGCGGAATTGGCAGACGCACTTGACTCAAAATCAAGCGGTCCAACAACCGTGCCGGTTCGAGTCCGGCCTTCGGCACCAAGTAAATTCAGCGGTTTATCGATAGATAAACCGCTTTTTTGTATATTAGCGGTAAATATCGGGGGCGATTATAAATGCAGGTAGTTTTAAGTGCAATTAACAGTAAATATATTCATACAGGATTGGGATTGCGATATGTAGGGGAGTATGCTAAAGAACAGGGATTTAGTATTGTTTTGATAGAGGAAACTATAAATTCTTCATTATTGGCAGTTTTGGAAAAACTTATGCAATATAAAGCACAGGTATATGGTTTTTCAGTACATATTTGGAATAAAACTTTTGTTTTTCGTTTAATAAAAATGTTACGTAAACTGTGCCCTGATGCAACTATTGTTATTGGTGGGCCAGAAGTGGCATTTGAGGTTGAGCGTATATTTGCTGAATTACCGCAAGTGGATTATATTGTGCAGGGAGAAGGAGAATTGGCTTTTACAAACCTTCTGTATTATCTATCTAATTGCGAGGGCAGTATTCCTCAGCATATAGCTTATTGTAATGAAATGGGTATACAGATAAATGGTGGTATCACAACAATTGAAGATATGTCTTTATTGCCGTTTCCTTATCCTGATTTAGAAAAGGTAAAGCAAGAACATAAAATTGTTTATTATGAATGTACACGCGGATGTCCATTCAATTGTGCTTATTGCTTATCAGGTATATCACGCAGTGTACGTAAACGACCTTTGGAAATGGTTTTGCGTGATCTTGAACATTTTATCGCTTCTGGTATACCTTTAGTGAAATTTGTAGATAGAACTTATAATTTAGATGAAAGCTATTTCCTTCCAATAATGCAGTTTCTCGCACAGGCTGATACTAATGCAACGTTTCATTTTGAAATAAAAGCAGATATGCTTTCTGAACGTGTTATGAAATTTTTAGAAACTGTTCCAAAGGGTCGTTTTCAGTTGGAGATTGGTATTCAGAGTACGCATCAACCGACATTAAAAGCTATTAACAGAAAAGATAATTGGGAACGTTTATCTGCTAATGTAGAACGATTAATAAGTTTTGATAATATGCATATTCATGTTGATTTAATTGCAGGCTTACCGTATGAAGATTTTATAACTTTTGGAAAGTCATTCAATGATGTATATAACTTGGGAGCACATATGCTGCAGTTAGGTTTTCTAAAAGTTCTTCCCGGAACGCAGATGCGTAAACAGGAGCAGGAATATGATTTATTATATATGGAGGAGCCTCCGTATGAAATTCTAGCAACAAAGTATATGTCTTATGAAGATATGCAAAAACTGAAGCATTTAGATAATATAATTGATCAACTAGTGAATAGCGGTTATTTTAAGTTCACATTACAGCAGCTGCTTTGCGTATCAAAAATGGACCCATTTGATTTTTATTGCAAACTTACTGATTGGTGGATTGGAGCAGGTTTTTATCCGCAAACACATAACGCTAAAGGAGTTGCATCTATTCTACAAAAATTTATAAAAGAAAATTATGTACATGAAGAAAATATGCTGTTAGAAGTTCTTCGCTTTGATGTATTTTACAACATTCCTCAATGGAGACCAGAATGGCTGTTATGGAATACGGAAAATATTTTTGATGAAGTATCAACTTTTTGGCGTAATGAGGAGTTGGTACGCAGATATATTCCAGATTATAAATTTAGCAGTTGGCGCAATATACATAAATTATATCCTATTGAATTGTTTAAAAACGATTGGAATACAGGCGAAGAAAGCAGTTGTTATGTAATGCTTGATAATAGTGGAAAAGAAAAAAGAATAATAAAATTGCCTTTATAATAAAAATTTCTTTGCTGAAAATGTACCGACCACCAAAAGTTTGATATGTGATATGTACCCTCTTTGCTGGACAAAAGCCAGTAAGGAGGGTTTTTACATGAAATATAAAAGCAACTTGTAGACGAATACTTAACTGGTAATGGCAGCTATGAATATCTTGCTCAAATTCATGGAATGTCTGATAAAACATTTATTCAAAATGTGGGAACAGCGTAAATCAGCAACAGCATCAGAAGATAATTTAAACTAAAAGGTCTTCTATCATACACAGACGTTTTAACATACGTACCACATCAGAAGATAACAACAGATAAGACAGAATTTAAGTATTATGAAGTATATATGACTATGAATAAAAATAGCGTAGCAGCCAATACAACCGCTACGCTTAAAACGTCTAACTTTAGCTTGGAGGAAACTCCAGGCTTTTTTTATTGCGTTTCATCAATATGTATTATCTGGGGAAGAAACATGCAGGGAAGAGTAGAGTATAGCAAACAGTGAGTACACTCAGCTAACAGTGTACAGAGTAAGCTACTTACAGCAAATAAA